>DVND01000019.1 GCA_018714645.1 Candidatus Avimonoglobus intestinipullorum | reverse complement strand
AAAAAGATAGATTTTTCAAGTCCAATATAGTAAAATAAAACAAAAATATAAAAGGCGGGAGTTTGCATATGAACGAATATTTTAAAACTGTACCGAAGATCCAATACGAAGGCCCGGTATCTAAAACGCCCTTTGCTTTTAAACATTACAATCCGGAACAGATTGTAGCGGGCAAGCCCATGCGGGAGCAGTTAAAATTTGCAATGAGTTACTGGCACACCCTTTGCGGCGACGGGACCGATATGTTCGGCCGGGGGACGATTGACAAAACATTTGGCGGAAAAACAGCTGTGGAAATTTATGAGAATAAAGCGTATGCGGCGTTTGAGCTGATGGATAAGCTCCAGTTGGAGTATTTTTGCTTTCATGACCGCGATATCGCGCCGGAAGGGGATACTTTGGCGGAATGCAACGCCAACCTGGACAGAATTGTGCCGCTGCTGCAGGAATTGATGGAGAAATATGGGAAAAAGCTGTTATGGGGTACGGCAAATTGTTTTAACCATCCGCGTTATGTGCATGGGGCAGGAACAGCGTGCAATGCAGATGTGTTTGCGTATGCTGCGGCACAGATCAAAAAAGCAATTGAAACGACGGTTGCATTAGGCGGGCAGGGATAAGTGTTCTGGGGCGGCAGGGAAGGCTACGAAACCTTGTTGAACACAGATATGGGGCTCGAACAGGACAACATGGCCCGGCTGATGCGGATGGCGGTGGAATATGCGCGGAAAATCGGTTTTACGGGCGATTTCTATATTGAGCCCAAGCCGAAGGAACCCACGAAGCATCAGTATGATTTTGACGTATCCACGGTGTTGGGATTTTTACGGAAATACGGGCTCGATCAAGATTTTAAAATGAACATTGAAGCCAACCATGCTACGCTGGCGATGCATACGTTCCAGCATGAGCTGCGGGTTGCCCGTATAAACGGCGCGTTTGGCTCTATTGACGCAAATCAGGGCGATCTGCTTCTGGGTTGGGATACAGACCAATTCCCCACGAATATTTACGATACAGCTCTTTGTATGTATGAAGTGCTCAAGGCCGGGGGCTTTACCAATGGCGGCCTGAATTTTGACGCCAAGGTGCGCCGGGGCTCCATGACGGATGAGGACATTTTCCTGGCTTACATTGCCGGCATGGACGCGTTTGCACTGGGACTGAAGGTGGCGGATAAACTGATCCGGGATGGCCGCATCGACGAATTTATCAAGAATCGGTACGCCAGCTTCTCCGCAGGCATCGGCGCAAAAATCAAGGAAGGCAGCACTAATTTAGAGGAACTGGAGCAATATGTGCTGGAGAGGGGTGATGTGCAGGAGCAGGCCAGCGGAAAGCAGGAATACCTGGAGGCAGTGATTAATGAGATTATGTTTGCTGGGGTGTGAATATGGATTATGAGGCACTACATAGACAGCGCGCAAAAGAACTGGTAGGGAAGATGACGCTTGCAGAAAAGCTGGCGCAAATGCGGTATGAAGCGCCGGCCATTGAGCGGCTGGGGATCCCCGCTTATAACTGGTGGAACGAGTGCCTGCACGGCGTGGCCCGTTCCGGCTGCGCAACCGTTTTCCCGCAGGCAATCGGGATGGCGGCCAGCTTTGACCCGGCGCTGCTGGAGACTGTTGCCGGCGCTATTTCTGAAGAGGCCCGGGCAAAATACAACGCGTACCGGGAATTTGGAGATACGCAGATTTACCAGGGGCTGACCATGTGGTCGCCCAACATCAATATTTTCCGGGACCCGCGCTGGGGGCGGGGCCATGAAACTTACGGTGAAGATCCATATCTGACCGGCCATATGGGTGCCGCTTTTGTAAAGGGGTTGCAAGGGTATGATGAACAGTACAGAAAAGTCGACGCCACGTTAAAGCATTACGCTGTTCACAGCGGCCCGGAAAGCGAGCGGCATGAATTTGACGCAAGAGTGGATGAAAAAGACCTGTATGAAACCTATTTATGGGCATTCCGTTACTGTATCGAACATGCGCATCCTTCTGCGGTCATGGGCGCATATAACCGGATCAACGGCGAGGCGGCCTGCGCCAGCCCCACGTATTTGAAGAAGATTTTGTATCAGGAATTTGGGTTTGAAGGATATGTGGTTTCGGACTGCGGGGCAATTTGCGACATTAACGAGCATCATAAGCTGACGCAAACGCCGGCGGAAAGCGCGGCGCTGGCAGTGAATAATGGCTGTCAGCTCAACTGCGGGGACGCTTATAAATGGCTGAAAACTGCCGTGGCGATGGGGCTTTTGGATGAGGAAACGGTAACGGCGGCTGTGGAGAAACTCTTTACGGCCCGGTTTCGGCTGGGGATGTTTGATGAGGACTGTCCCTATAACCGTATTTCGCTGGATGTTGTGGAATGTGAGGAACATAAGCAGCTGAACCGGAAAATGGCGCGGGAAAGCATTGTTTTGTTGAAAAATGACGGGATACTGCCCTTGAAAAAGGGATGTAAGATAGCAGTGATTGGGCCGAATGCGGATGATAAATCTGTCCTGCTGGCAAATTATAACGGCACGCCGTCCGAATATTGTACGATCCTGCGGGGGATTCAGGAATACAACGGGGGCAATGTGCGTTATGCTTACGGGTGCCATGTTGCCGGGAAAATTATTGGCGCATGGGATGAGCATCCGGAGCGGGAAGCAGTCATTGCCGCCCGGAATGCAGATGTGGTTGTGCTGTGTATGGGGTTGCAGCCTTGCCTGGAGGGCGAAGAAGGAGAAGTGAATAACGGCAGTTACAGTGGCGATAAAAAAGATTTGGAATTGCCTTTGCCGCAACAAATCCTTTATAAAGAAATTATGAAACTCAATAAACCGGTGGTATTTGTAAATGTCAGCGGCAGTTGTGTAAATCTTTGGGAACAGGATCAGCAGTGCAACGCTGTTTTGCAGTGCTTTTATCCCGGCGCTGAGGGCGGCCGGGCCCTGGCGGAAATTTTATTTGGAGCATACAGCCCCAGCGGCCGCCTGCCGGTGACATTTTACCGCTCTGCGGACGACCTTCCGGATTTTAGGGATTATTCCATGGAAAACCGGACCTATAAGTTTTTCAAGGGTCCCGTGGTCTATCCGTTTGGCCATGGCTTGACCTATGCAGATATACAGGAACGGTGGATCGATGAAAAAACGGCAGAGGTTATAAACAGGGGCGGTATGGATACGGATTATACCATCCTGCGGTTTGAATATATTCCCCATAAAAATCTTTGCGGGTTTCAGCGGGTACATATCCGGACAGGTGAAACGATTCGGGTGGAATTTTGATAAAAAAGAGAAATTATAAAAACAGTCTGCGGCGTATGCCGCAGACTGTTTTTTGGAAAAACCTCCAGCTCACAGGGTATCGTGATTCAAGGCGATTTTATGGGTATTACGATAATTCGAACATGCCGTGATACAGCTGATAGTATACGCCTTTTTGGGCAAGCAGTTCCTCATGGCTGCCGCGCTCAATAATGCGCCCGTGCTCCAGCACCATAATAGCGTCCGCATTGCGGACGGTGGAAAGCCTGTGTGCAATGACAAAAACCGTGCGCCCCTCCATCAGACGGTCCATCCCCTTTTCGATCAACGCTTCGGTACGGGTATCGATGCTGCTGGTCGCTTCGTCCAAAATCAAAACGGGGGGATTTGCTACCGCCGCGCGTGCAATCGCCAGCAGCTGCCGCTGCCCCTGCGACAGATTGGCGCCGTCCGCAGTCACCATGGTATGGTACCCTTCGGGCAGCCGGCGGATAAAAGAATGCGCATTCGCAATTTTTGCGGCCTGTAGGACTTCCTCATCGCTTGCATCCAGCTTGCCGAACCGGATATTGTCCGCAATGGTCCCGGTAAACAGATGGGTATCCTGTAAAACGATGCCCAAGGAACGGCGCAGGGAATCCTTGCGGATCTCCCGTACATCGATGCCGTCGTAGACGATGCTGCCTTGCTGTACATCATAAAACCGGTTGATCAGGTTGGTAATGGTGGTTTTACCCGCCCCGGTGGAGCCGACAAAGGCAATTTTCTGCCCCGGTTTGGCATAAAGACTGACGTCATGCAGGATCATGTGGCTGCTGTCATACCCGAAACTGACATTTTGAAAATGGACGTCCCCCCGCAAAGGGATCAGTTGTCCCTGTGCGTTCTGCCAGGCCCAGCTGCCGGTAAATTCCCGGCATGCGGCAAGGGTCCCATTTTCCTCCCGGACATTTACCAGTTCTGTTTCCCCTTCATCAACCTCCGGTGGGCGGTGCACGACTGTAAAAACCCGCTCCGCCCCGGCGAGAGCGGCAAGCAGGAAATTGCTCTGCTGGGTAAATTGGTTGATGGGCAAAGCAGCCTGCCGGACAAAAACCAGATAACTGGCGAGGCTGCCGACGTCCGTTTTGCCCTGCATGGCCATGATGCCGCCCAGCGCCGCAACAATTGCATAGTTGATATAGGAGATACTGACCACCGCCGGGACCATGGTGGCGGCATAGCTTTGCGCCCCGGTCCCCGCCAGGCGGAGTTTTTCGTTTTTTTTGCGGAACAGCCGCAGGTTCTCCGCCTCATGGTTAAAGACCTTGACCACCTTCTGGCCGTTGACCATCTCCTCAATGTACCCGTCCAGCTCCCCCAGTGCAGCCTGCTGGCGGCTATAATACGCTTTGCTGCGTTTGCCGCTGTATTGGATATACAGAAACATTGCAATGTAGCATACCAGCACAATCAGCGAAAGCTGCCAGTTCAGGACGAACAGCAGTACGATGGTCCCCATCATTTGAATAAAGCTCTGTATCACCATTGCAAAGCTGTTGTTGAGCGCATCCGAAATGGTGTCAACATCGTTGGTGTAATAGCTCATAACATCCCCATGGCGATGGGTGTCGAAAAAACGCAAAGGCAGCTTTTGCATGTGCGCAAACAAGTCCCGCCGGATATCATACAAAATCTTTTGCGCTGCCCGGACCATGGTCTGGGTATAGCCATAAGCGGACAGGACGCCCAGCCCGAAAATGGCGGCGGTGGCCGCCACTCCGGCAACCAGCGCCTTTACATCCCCGGAGGCCAGATGGTTGACCACCGGGCGGATCATATAGGTACCGAACAGGTTGGCAAGCGCGCTGGCCGTCACCAACACCGCCACAATCAAAAGCAGAAATTTATGGCGTCCCATATAGGAAAACAAGGTACGCACCGTAAACCACAGATTTTGAGGCCGTTTACCGGCAGGCTTCTGCGCCATCTGCTCCGTCTCCTTTCATTTGGGAATAGTAGATTTCCTGATAAATGGAATTGCTTCTCAGCAGTTCCGCGTGGGTACCGCAGGCATGGACTTTACCGTCGTCCAGAATGATAATCTGGTCGGTATCCATCACCGAAGTGACCCGCTGGGCAATGATGATTTTGGTTACGTCCTTCAATCTCGCCAGGGAACTGCGGATTTTTGCCTCGGTAGCCGTATCCACCGCGCTGGTCGAATCATCCATAATCAATATTTTCGGCTGTTTAAGCAGCGCCCGCGCAATACACAGACGCTGTTTCTGGCCGCCGGAAACATTTACGCCCCCCTGGCCCAAATCCGTTTCCAGACCCTGGGGCATCCTGCTGAGGAATTCATCCGCGCAGGCGTCCCGGCAAGCGCGCCAAATGGCCGCATCGTCCGCATCCCGGTTGCCCCAAAGCAGATTTTCCCGCACCGTGCCGGAGAAGAGCACATTTTTTTGCAGGACGATGCCCACCGCATCGCGCAGGGCGGTCAAATCATAGTCCCGCACATCCCTGCCGCCCACGCAGACCTTGCCCTCCGACACGTCATATAGGCGCGGGATGAGCTGTACCAGTGTGGTTTTTGCCGACCCCGTGCCGCCCAAGATACCGACTGTCTGCCCGGCGGGGATATGCAGAGTTACCCCGGAAAGGGCAAATTCCTGTGCCGCTTTCTTATATTTGAACGACACGTTTTCAAAATCGACGCTCCCGTCCGGGATTTCTGTCTCCGCCCCTGCGGCGGAGAAAAGGGTTGGCCGTTCGTTCAGCACTTCAATGATCCGTTTTGCGCTTGCCAGCGAACGGGTCATCAGTAAAAAAACATTGGAAATCATCATCAGGGAATTCATTACCTGCATCACATAGCTCAAAAATCCGGTCAGGGCGCCCACCTGCAAGTTGCGCTGCAAAATCATATTGCCCCCGAACCACATGATGAGTACAACGGCAGTATACATAATCAATTGAAAGGCGGGCTGATTCAAAACCGCATACTGGAAGGTTTTCTGGCTGGCCTGCATCAGCTCCTGGTTGACGCTTTCAAATTTTTCCGCTTCATATTCCCCGCGGACGAACGCCTTTACTGCGCGGATGGCGGTCAGGCCTTCCTGCACGACGTTGTTCAGATGGTCCACTGCCTTTTGCAGCCGCCCGTACATGGGCGCAACCTTCCGCACAATCAGGTATAAAATGACTGCAAGGAGCGGTGTGCTGACAAAAAAGACAAGGGAAAGTTTCGCGTTCATCATGAAGGACAGTCCAATGCCCATCACCAGCATCACCGGGCCGCGTACCATCGGGCGGAAGCCGCCGTTGATGGAATTTTGCAGGACGGTGACGTCGGTGGTCATCCGGGTGACGAGAGAGGAAGTTTCAAAGCGATCCAGGTTTGCAAACGAATACTTCTGTACCTGTTCATACTGCGCTTCCCGGATCTGCGCCCCGAAGCCGTAAGAGGCCCGCGCCGCATATCTGGCGTACAGCAATCCGGTTATCAGCGACAAAACCGCGCAAACGCCCATTTCCGCCCCTTTCAGGCAGATAAACGCCGTATCGCGGTTTGCCACCCCGATGTCGATAATATCCGCCATCAGGACGGGAATCACCAGTTCAAACCCTGTTTCTACAATGATGAACAAAGCACCCAATATCAAATCCTTGCGGTAACTGCCTAAATAACGGAATAGACGCTTCAAGTCATTCATGTCCTGCTGCCCCCCCTTTCGCCTTGCCGTACTTTAAAGTTGTTATAAGCCCGGGAAAGATACTGTGCAAAAGCTGCCCGTTCTTCTTCTGAGAATCCCTGCAGCATAATGCCCTCCATTTCCCTGCAATGCGCCCGCCAATTCCCGTATGCCGTGCGGCCTTTTTCGGTAAGCTCCACAACGTCCGACCTTCGGTTGCGTTCATCCGCGCGGCAGGTGACAAAACCGGCCTTGCGCATATTGTCCAGCATCCGGCTGACGGCGGCGGGGTCAATCTCAAAATAATCCGCAAGTTCCCGTTGGCGGCAGGGGCCGTGCTCCGCCAGATAGGAAACCAGCTTCGGCTGCCCGGTGCCAAGGCCGATTTCCGCAGCGTAGGGGCGCAGATAGCTGCGCTGCGCATGGGATACCCGGTATAATAACATATGGAATGTCCGTTCCACCTTTGTAATCACTCCTTGATATATCAATAATTGACGTGTCAATTATACGCCGGAAGCAGAATCCCTGTCAAGGAGATTTTTACCCATAATTTTCCGGG
Organism: Candidatus Avimonoglobus intestinipullorum; assembly: GCA_018714645.1. Classification (GTDB taxonomy): domain Bacteria; phylum Bacillota; class Clostridia; order UBA1381; family UBA1381; genus Avimonoglobus; species Avimonoglobus intestinipullorum. The sequence continues at coordinate 43,529 of DVND01000019.1, read as the reverse complement.
AATTTGCCCCCATCCTCGTCATCTTACACAAAGGGACGGATTCGGCCTGACAATACCTAGTGATTGGCGTTGTTTACGCAAAGCGTGTGGAGGATGCAAAAAAGAACCTCCCCGGGGGATAAAGATGAAAGACCGGCGTGCCAAAGGTTGGATAAAAAAATATTGCAAAGGGGGGGTATCTGTATCTCTAAGAATGTTGTTTGCAATCAAAATAAACATTGCATATTGAATTACTTTCCGAAAAAGTGTATAATATTAATATATAATTAGAAAGAATGTTTAAGGACGTGAGCGGCAGAAGGTTCTACTGTATATGAATATCATGGTACATAAAATTGGGGACATAGACGTTGGGCCTGTCTGTGATACGGCATGGATGCATTCTGATTATTCAAATCCAAAGGATGTTTTAAGATGTCCTTTGTAATAAAGGAGGTCTTTTAACTGTTGTGAATGAAAAATTAAAAGAGAAAATTAAAGAATCGTTATCCAGCGTCCTCCCCATTACCATCATTGTTTTATTTTTAAGCATCACGCTTGTGCCCATGGAAATTGGAACGCTTGCCCTGTTTCTTGCCGGGGCGGTATTGCTGATTGTCGGCATGGGTTTTTTTCAGCTCGGGGCGGAGATGGCGATGACGCCTTTGGGGCAGGGCGTAGGCGGACGCTTAATCAAAAGCAAACGGATTATCCTGATTGTGCTGGTCAGCTTTTTAATGGGGGTTATCATTACGATTGCGGAACCGGACCTCCAGGTGCTGGCAAATCAAGTGGCTTCTATTCCGAACCGGGTTTTGATCTGGACGGTGGCAGTAGGGGTAGGAGTGTTTCTTGTGGTGGCTGTTTTGCGGATCCTGTTTCATATCAGCCTTTCAAACATGCTGCTGATATTCTATATATTGCTGTTTGTGCTGTCTTTCTTCTCGCCCGATTCTTTTACCGCCGTGGCATTTGATTCCGGCGGGGTTACGACCGGGCCGATGACGGTCCCGTTCATCATGGCGCTGGGGGTCGGCCTGTCGGCCGCCCGGAGCGACCGGGATGGGACCAGCGACAGCTTCGGGCTTGTCGCTTTGTGCAGCGTGGGGCCGATCATGATGGTGTTATTGCTTGGGATTTTTTACAATCCTACGGATGCGGCCTATACTGCGACGGAAGTCCCCAGCATTATCACAACACGTGACGTCATGAAACAATTTGTCTACGAACTCCCCCGCTATGGAAAAGAGGTTGCACTCAGCATTTTGCCTGTCGCGGGCGTGTTTGCCATATTCCAGCTGATTGCGCGGAATTATCATAAGCGGCAGGTTTTAAGGATGGTTGTGGGGTTCGTGTACACCGTGCTGGGGCTAATTCTATTCCTCACGGGCGTAAACGTTGGATTTGCCCCTGTGGGAAGCTTGTTGGGAAGCGGCTTGGGGGGAAGCCCGTTCAAATGGCTGCTGGTTCCCATTGGGATCATAATCGGGTATTATATTGTCAAGGCGGAACCCGCCGTGCAAATCCTCAACGAACAGGTAGAGGATTTGACCGGCGGCACGATATCGCACAAAATGATGAATACAGCGCTTTCCATTGGCGTCGCCTGTGCGGTGGCGCTTGCGATGGTAAGAGTTTTGACAGGGATCAATATTTATTGGGTGATTATACCGGGTTATATCATTTCTCTTGTGCTCAGCCGTCTTGTACCGCCTGTTTTCGCCGGGATCGCGTTTGACTCCGGCGGCGTTGCCAGCGGCCCAATGACCTCGACCTTTTTACTGCCGCTGGCAATGGGCGCCTGTGTGGCGGCGGGGGGCACTGTGGTGACGGACGCATTTGGCGTTGTGGCTTTGGTTGCCATGGCGCCGCTGCTTGCAATTCAAATTATGGGGCTCATCTATGTGCGCAAGGCGAAGGCTGTTCCGCAGCCCGCAGAGGCGCTGCCGGATGAAACTGTCGTTGACTTTGAGGAGGATTTTGAATGAGTATTCCAAGGGAAGGAAAACTTTCTGCGCCGCGCATGGTGATTTTTATCATGCACGCAGAGGATGAAAAAAAGATCGAAGGGATTTTTGATTCCATGCACATCCCGATATTTTACCAATGCCGGGGGCAGGGTACCGCCCCGTCGGAGATTATGGACATCTTTGGATTCGGGGGGACGACCCGGCTGGTCACAATCGGGCTGCTGCCCAAATTCGCTGTGAAGGAGCTGTTTGAAAAAGCAGGGCGGCAATTATCTTTTTATCAAAGGGGCGGCGGAATCGTTATCACAATTCCGATAACCGGGCTGCAAAGCCCGCTGTATCACATGTTAAACGATGAATCCCGCGCCATCGTAGAAAAACGAATCAATGAAAGGATCGAAGGAGACATGGCTGAAATACATGAGAAGTCAGAATATAATGTGATTTGGGTTTCTGTCGCGGCCGGATACAGCGATCAGGTGATCGATACGGCGAGGGCCGCCGGCGCGAAAGGCGGGACCATCCTGCGCGGCAGGCGCCAAAATTCGGAGCACGTGAGCCAGCATCTTGGCATTCCCATGCAGGATGAGCAGGATTTTGTGATGATTGTGGCCCCCAGGGCAAAAAAAGGGGAAATTATGTCCGCAATCTGCAATGCATGCGGATTGCGCACGCCTGCGCACGGCACTGTTATATCCCTGCCGGTGGATGACGCAATTGGATTGGAAGAGTAAACCGGGCGGCCGGGCCGCCTTTGCCAAACAAAAAGGAGCTGCAACGGGCTCCTTTTTTTATGGGTTTCTGCAGCCGCCCGGCATCGGCAGCTTAATTTCGCAGCCGAAATGTTTTTGGCGCCAGGCGGTAAACCAAAATGCACGCAACGACACAGTACAGCACGCAGAAAATAATGGTCAGCAGCCCGAATACCAGCGTGGGCATCCGCAGCCGCATCATGTAGAAGCATACCAGATACGTGGCGGTCAGCACAATTTGATAAGTTGCGTTTTTCATCTCTGTTGCGGCGTTGTAGGGCTGCAGCAGGTAATAAATCATCAGATAGTGCACGGAAAAGAAGATGCTCATACAGATGATGGAAATAAACAGCACTGCGTAATTGACGGGGTTGTCCGTCCCGCCGGAGGCCCAGAGCAGCAACGCAAGCCCCGCGCCGATCACCGCCGCCGGCAGCAGGTTGATTTTGATGATCTCCCGCAGCCGGATACCAAACAGTTTCAATACCATTTTGGGCTGTTTATAAAAGGGATAGGTCAGCAGGCTGTGGTCGCAGTTCATAAACAGCGCCCGCGTGAAGCCCGTCCCGCGGTTGATGGCGTACATGATGAACACGAAATACGGCAGGAATACCATCAGCAATTCGTTGGTTTTTTCCTTAAATTCCGGAAGGAATTGGAATGCCGTCAAAACGGCAATTATCAAAACAACGCATACGATTGCGACGCTTTGGGAGGCCTTCCAGAGGATTTTTTTGTGCCGCTTTATGAACAAGTCGTTCAGGTATTCAAACCCCTTTTTCCGGCTGGTGATGCCGGCGTCGGCGGAGATGAATTTTTGACTCGCTTCCAATGAACGCTGTTTGGCGGCATCCATCTGATTTACGGAACCGGCGAGAACCTGCTGGTACAGTTCCCGGTAGCGGCCAAAGGCCAATATCCTGCGGACAGACGCCGCGCCGGACAGGATACACAGCGCCATGAACCCCACACAAACGGGGACGGGGAGCACGATCCCAAAAGCTGGCAGCCCATAGGCCAGCGCCAGCAGGATGGCGACAGCCGCCCAGACGAGCCTGTCCAACCCATTTTCGTTCCGGATGGTCCCGTGTTTTTCGTAATCCCAAAGGGAGAATGCCGCAACCGTCATTTTCAGCCCGGCGACAAAAAACGGGATCAGCAGGCAAATCCATAACGGTACGCCGGCGGCCGTGCCGAGCAGGATGCAGAAGGGAAGAAAGCCCGCCAGCACCTTTAAAATGGCATAGCCATAATTGACCAATGTGTAGTCCTTCGCATCCATGCGCATGAGGATCATGGCGTAATATTTGTCTTTGGACGGGTTGAACATAAACGTGTTCACAAACGCGCCGAGGATGGTCAGAAGCACCAGAAGGTGCAGGAATACCTGTTCCCGCGGCGCGGTTGTGTAAAGCATTCCCGCGCCGAAAACCATCACGGCAAGATATACCAGCTTCCCCAGAAAGGCGGAGATGATTTCCCAAAGAACCGACAGCACATTGGCAAACACCTTCAGCCCCCGCACCTGATACAGCGTGTCCGGCAGCAGCCGCTTCACCAGCGGGATCTGCTTGAGCGCATATAAAATGCTGTTGACCCGGTACGTGTTCCTGAGGGCAAATGAAATACGCAGTGTCTTATTCATGGCTGTCCTCCTGCAGCGCCGCCAGGATTTTTTCCTTAAATTCGCGGCTGTCCAGATTGCTCTTGTCCACCTGCTCCAGCACACCGTGGTTCAGGAGCACGATTTCATCGCACAAATCCAGCGCCAGGTCCAGAAGATGCGTGGAAAAAATAGTGATCCGCCCGTTTTTCAGCGTGCGCAGCAGCTGCTTCATCTCTTCCGCCACCACCACGTCCAGCGACGTCAGCGGTTCATCCAGCAGCAGGATGTTGGGTTCGGCGATGATGTTCACCAGCATCTGCATTTTGTTTTTCATGCCGTGGGAATAGTCCTTTAACAGCTTGTCCCGGTCGTCCGGGGCGATGCGCATATCGTCGAAATAGCCGTCGATGGATTTTGGCTCCTGCGGCGGGTTGATGTCCAGGAAGAATTTTAAAAATTCCCGCCCGGTCAGGAATTCCGGCACCGCCGGCGTGGAGAGGACGTAGCCGATATCCCCGGCCTGTACGGCCCGGCGCACGCCGCCCTCCTCCAGATAAAAGCTGCCGCCGTCGGCATTGATATCCCGGTTCAGGCAGTTGAACAGGGTGGTTTTGCCGGCCCCGTTCCGGCCCAAGAGGCCGTAAATCTTGCCGCTTTCAAAGGTAAACCCCACGTCCCGCAGGACGGGTTTTTCCCCGAAGCGTTTGGATAAATGCTCAATTACAACGTTCATAAATGCCCTCCCGATATGTAGTTGTTCCTATTATAATACAGTTCCCGGCAAAAAGCAATTGCAAAAATGCGGGAAAAATCTTGCGCCGCCGCGGGCGATATGATACAATAAAGCCACTATACTGAACTTTTGAGAGGATACCTATGAAAAAATACATCATCGCGCTGTTTTTGATACTCCTGTCCGCCGCGCCGGCCCAGGCTGTTACGCAGCAGCCCTGCGACCTGGTTTTTACGCCCCGCGCCGGCGGGAAATTCATCTACTTCAACAACCCGGAGGCCATTACCAACGAATGGCTGGCCGACACCTCCAATGAGAACCCCAAATATCTGATGAACAATGAAGATTTAGGCCCGGATTACTACAGCCTCTACATCTCGGTCATCAACCACACCGGCCCGCGGGAGATGTATACGCTGCTGGACAAGGGCTTCGACATCGAGGTGGATGTGCAGATCACCGCAAAGGAGGACGCTACGTTTGTCGTCCATAAGACGGCGTTTGAAACGCCCCAGCTGCACAATTACCTGGATGACGGCGTCCTCACCGCCGAGGAGGACAGCTACGCCCACTTAAACGCCTGCGCCCGGATGCTGGGCGAAGATATTTACCAGCTCAAAAGCGCCATCGTCTACGAGGCGGGGGAGCCGCAGGAACCTGTGACGGTGGAGCTGAAAAAAGGGGAGACCGTATGGCTCAGCAGCTTCGTGGAAAACTACAGCCCCGTCGTCTTCCGCCGGACCATGTTCCTGGCGGGGGAGGTTGAGGTGCAGACGGGCGTGGTGGATATGAATATCGCCGCCCTGCGCTCCACGGGCACGGTGGGCGACCGCAGCCATATGGCGGCGGAGCCCGCCTTCGGGGAATACGTCCGGGACAGGATGTTCAAAGGCGTCGCCGACAATCTCCCCATCGTGGATACCTGGCTGGAATACGAGGTCGACCAGTACAACCCCGAGGGGACGTACCTGCCTGTGAAAATTTACAACCAATATAATCCCGACGGCTATCAGATGACGGAATGGGTGACGCACTTAAACCCCCAGGCTGACGGTTCTTACGGGAAATACGCCGCAGAGTCGGATTTGATGGTATTCAAATATAAGGACGCTTCCAAGCTCCTGTACTACGGCCCCAACATCCCCGAAGAGGAACGGGACGACGTGTGGGTCTTTGACGCGTACCACAGCGACACCATCGGTTACGACGGCCTGGTGACGGGCTTGGAGGAGGCGGACTACCTGCCCAATTACCCCCTCTCCACAGAGCGCGATAACACCGGCTTTTCCTGCAGCGTGGGCAATTTCGGCGTGGCTACGACGTACCACATTTCCATTAACAACAACAGCTACATGACCCGCTACTGGAAGTACAACATGCGCTCCGCCTCCAATGCCATCGTCATTGTGCGGGACGGGGAGGGGAACCTCCTGCAGCCGGTGGTCTCCAAGGGCGCCACGGACGACATGGTCTCGGACATGATGGCCTGCGTGGAGCTTTTGCCCATGCAGGTCACGGAGGTGGAGCTGACGGTCATCCTGCCGGTCAACCAGTTCGGCGGCATCCGCAATTCCATGTATATCTCCGACACCCCCCGGGAGCTGGAATTTGCGGCGGAGGAGCGGGAGCAAATCCCCAGGAAACTCGTTGGGGGCGATGTTGCGGTCCGGCTGAAGGACGCGCCGCCCCAGACGCAGACGTTTTTTGCCGGGAACGAAAACAACTACGAATTTATTGAAACCGGGGACGGCTATATGGCCCGCTGGCGCATGTGGGACGGCCTCCCGGGATACTATTCCCCCTACCGGGAGCTGGCGGGGGCGGTGGTGTTCCTGGACAAGGAGCTGAACATCCAAAGCCAATACCTGTTCCCGGCGCTGACGCTGGAGGCAAGCTATGCCCGCGGCCGGTACTATGTGCGCACGGCGGACGGGGCGGCGCACTGGTCGGCGGACGGGGCGCAATGGCAGCCCTATGAGGGGAAGCAGCTCCCCCGGGACAACGGCGGCGTCTTTGCGGCGGTGGTGGCGGACGGCGCGGAATACCTCACCCCGGACGGCGAGACCTTCCTGCCGGTGGAATACCAGGGGGCCGCGCCCGGCTATATCGAAGCCCTGGGCGGCGTGTATTATTACACGGAGGGGGATACCCTCTACACCTCCCGGGACGGCGTGTACTGGTCGCCTTATACGGTGGGCGGGCCGGTTGAGACCGTGCAGTACGTAGACGGGTATCTCGTAATCAACGGCCGGGAGGCGCTGGAGCTGCCGCAAGGGGAGGGCAGCGTGCTGGTGTTCGCCGGCGGGACGGCGCTGGGCTTTGACAGCCTGCCGGTGGTGGAGAACGGGCGGACGCTGGTGCCCATGCGGCTGATTTTTGAACAGCTGGGCATGCAGGTGGAATGGGATCAGGAAACCCAAACGGCAGCCGCCGCGGGCGGCGGGCAGAGCTGCTCCTTCACGGTGGACAGCGCCGCCGCACAGGTGAACGGGCAGGAATATGCCCTGGACGTGCCGGCGCGGCTGATCGATGGGCGCGTGCTGGTGCCGGTGCGCGTGCTGGCGGAAGGGCTCGGATACAACGTGGATTGGGACGGGGAGAACCGGACCGTCTCCATCCAAAAATAGCCGCCGGGGCGCACAAAAGCGGTATTTTGGCGCTTTTTGCAAAGCCTTGCATCATTCTGGAAAAAGGGTTGTCAATGTTGCACAAAAATGCAAAAACCCATGCAACGTTGTTAACAAATTTATAGAAAATTTACAAAAACCGATTGAAATTCATGGCAGAGGGGTTTATAATGTAGGTATGTGAATGTAATATGTTGTGCGGGGCCGGGGGGCCGCGCCGGATGTGGGGTAAGTTCCGGGGCGGCGGATGAGAGGCGGCTTGCGGCGTGGCATAGAACAAAAATTAGAAAGGAGAACAAACATGAAAAAATCTTTGAGAAACTTTGTGTTGGCGTGCACGGCAACCGCCGCTGTGTCGCTGGCATTGGCGACCTCAGCGTTTGCAGCGGCTTTCCCGGATGGCAGCCTTACATATGACCAGGCTGCGGGAACAGTTACTGTTGCCGGTACAGTTTTTGAAAGTTTGTCCGGCCAGACCACAATCTTGATTTATGACAAAGCTGTGGCAAATCCGGCTGAGTTGACGGCTGACGATATCCTGTACATTAACCAGGATGACGCAACGAATACGACGACGTTTGCGGGCATGGGCTTAAAGGGCGGCTTGCAGGAGGGTAAAACCTACGTTGTGAAAATCGGTGGGGAAAACATTGATGCCGATGGTATATTAGTCGGTGAGGTTGCTGTTGGTGAAGGCGGAGGAATCACGATTCAGTTAGGTGATTGTGATGGAATACCAGGAATTGACGTTGGCGACGTTGCGGCTATTTTTGGCCAGATTTTGAATACAATTCCGTTAGAAGGCAACAATCTTATTGCGGCAGATTGTGACGGCATTAAAGGTATAGATGTCGGTGATGTTGCTGCAGTGTTTGGACATATCTTGGGACAATCATCGTTGGGAACAACGACTGTAAATTAATTTAGAAATGAGGGAAAATGCATGAAAAAGATTGTTTCATCTTTGCTGTCAGTTGCTATATCCTGCAGCATGATGTTGACTTTTGTCAGCAGTGTTAGTGCCGCAACTCCGGAAGCAGAATCTGTTAATCCTAAAATTACAGGACAGGTTACAGAAGTTCGGAGTGGTAGGGCTATTGTAGAGTTCTCAATATCATCTGACGCTGAGTATGGTGTACAGTATGATAACGATTGGGGCGAATATTCAGGCGCAACAGCAAGTGGATTTAACACTATTCAGGTTAATCTTACTTTAAGTGATGAAGTAGACACTTTGTTTAGTGCTATTAATGGTATGGCTATTGTAGGCCAACCGGTAACTGTTGATGGAAAGAGTGTAACATATGCGTTTGGTGTATCTAATCCATATGAGTTTGCTCAAAATGGGGATGCCTTATTTAGATTAAATTGTACTTTACAGGATTCTGATATGACATTAGAAGATGTGCAAAAATATAATCTGGTTAAGAGTTTTGACAATTTAATTGCTTCTTCACAAATATATGAAGTTAGTGGTGTTTCTCTTGGACAATTGATCAACAACACCACGTATAGAAGCGATGGAAATGGTAATTTTGACACCATTACGGCTGAATACATTTATACAGAACCCACTCCTCCGGCAATCACAGTTAAATCTGTAAACGTTACACCGGCAACTGCAACAGTTGCAGGCGAAGCGCAGGAGACCTTCACAGCGGAAGTTATCGGTTCTGATGACAATCCGTATTCAGATCAGAATGTAACATGGAGCGCAACTGCTGGTACAATCACAGAAGAGGGCGTATTCACAGCTCCTGCTGCTACAGATGAAGATCAGACGATCACAATCACAGCTACTTCTGATGCTGACGACAGTGTATCCGGCACAGCGACTGTAACTGTTCCTAAGAAGGAAGCTCCGCAGCCGCAGCAGCCGACAACCGATATCACAGCGAACAACGGTACGGGCGGCGTATACTTTGACGTTACCATGAACGGCAACGGCGAATCCATCACGGATGCAAACGTTGTTGTTGCTGGCCCGACGGCAGACGGCGAAGGCAAAGAAGTGACGTTCAAGGTTATCAACTACGGTGACATCCAGGGCGAACTGTCCTTCATCATCGGTATCCTGACGGATATTGCCGGTGACTATACAGGCACTTCTAACGTAACAACCGGTGTTGGTGCGGCGACAGATTCTGCGGCCGTGGCATTCCCGGCGGCACAGTAAAGAAAGGTGGTATAAGGTTATGAAAATATATGAAAAGCCATCAATCGAAATCAAAAAGTTCGAAGTTGAAGACATCATCACAGTCAGCGGCGAAGAACCTGTTGTTGACATGGAAAATTTGAACGATGTCAGCGATATCACCGGGAACAGCGGCGATATGGGTATTTCATACGAATGGTAAGTTTGTTCTTCAATCTAATTTTGAAAATTGATTGAATTAAAAAAAGGCGGAGACGGAAGTCTCCGTCTTTTTTTGTATCCCGCGCCGCTGATTTTTGTTGTAATTTCCTGCCGGCTGTGGTATAATGAGGAATGAAAAGTATGCGCCGGCGGGCGCGGGAGGAAGGGGAAGCTTATGAGCGCCGCGGAAAATAAGAACATGGATATGATGGTCGTGGGGCTGGGGCTGATTGGCGGCTCCATCGCCCGGCGGCTCCGGGGCTTCCGCGCGGGGCGGATCCTTGGCGTGGACAGGGACGCCCAGACGCGGAGGTTGGCGCTTGCAGACGGCGTGGTTGACGAGGCCTATGCCGACGGCGCACAGATCGGCCGTGTGGATTTGATTCTTTTGTGCCTGTATCCGCAGGCAAACATTGAATTTGTGCGGGCCAACCGGGACCGCATCAAGGCCGGTGCGGTGCTGACGGATGTGTCCGGCGTGAAGGGCTATGTGCTCCGGGAAATGGAGGAGATTTTGCCGCCGGGGGCGGATTTCGTCGGCGGGCACCCCATGGCGGGGCGGGAGGTCGGCGGGTATCAAAGCTCCACGGATACGCTGTTCGAGGGCGCGTCCTATTTGATTACGCCGACGAAGCGGAACAAGCCGGAAAACGTGGCGCTGGTGCGGGAGCTGGCGGCTTATATCGGCTGCAAGCACGTGGTGGCGACCACGCCGGAGGAGCATGACGCGGTGGTTGCGTATACGTCGCAGCTGATGCACGTGGTGGCGGTGGCGCTGTGTAACAATCCGATGATTGAGCGCTCTACGTTTTTCAGTGCGGGCAGTCTGCGCGACTGTACCCGCGTGGCGGTAATCAACGAGACGATGTGGAGCGAGCTGTTTTTGGAGAACCGGGAGCAGCTGGCGGCGCGGATCACTGAGATGCAGGCGGGCTTGCAGGAGATTGCCGACGCCCTTGCGGCGGGCGACCGGGACGGGCTGGAGCAGATCATGCGGCGGGCGTCGGCGCAGAAATTAAAATGGTTGATGGAATAGCGTTTTACAAGAGAAAGGGATGTTGAACATTGAACACAAGGCAGGCGGAGAAAAAGGACTTTCACGCGGTGAAAACCGTATGGGAACAGGCGTTTAATTACAGCAGGAGTTTTATGGATTGGTATTTTGAGCAGGCATACCGCCCGCAGAATACGATGGTCGTCACCGAAGGGGACGCGGTGATTGCCAGTGCAAACCTCCTGCCGCAGCAGATTGTGGTGCGGAATAAGCCCGTCCAGGCCGCGTATATTACGGCAATCGGCGCGCTGCCGGAATGGCGGAGCCAGGAGCTGGAGCGCAAGCTGGCCTGCGACGTTACACAGATTGCGGCGGAACGGGGCGAGCTTGTCAGCCTTTTAATCCCCTATAATTATAAATTTTACGAACGGTACGGCTGGCGGACAGCCTATAATTATAAACAGTACACTATTACCGCGGCGGACATCCCGGCGTATCAGATCCGGGGGCGCATTGTGCGGTGTGGGAAGAATGCGGACGCCATCGCTGCGCTGCAATCGGTTTACGGGCAATTTGCCCATAGCCTGAACGCATATACCGTGCGGGACGAAGCGGCCTGGAAGCTGATTTTGGATGATTTGTTCACGAATTTTGGCGGCACCTGTGCCTTGCTGCAGGACGAAGCGGGGCAGGCTGTTGGATATTTACTGTACATCATCCATGATGGTAGGATGGGCGTCTATGAATTTGCCTATACGAACCGGGCTGCCTATGAGAGCCTGTTGGGATATATCAAGGCCCATGATACGCAGGTGGGTACCGTTACGATGAAGGTGCCCGAAAATGATTTGACTTACTTGGATTTTTGCGACAATCGGAATGCGGTTTCCATATGCCCGTTTGCTATGGCGCGGGTCAATGATGTGCAGAAGATGCTGGAGCTGTTGGCGGAGGGGTTTGCCGGCCAATTCCGGCTGCAGATTATAGACCGCCTCATGGAGGGGAATAACCGGACTTTTGCCGTGGACGGGCAAGCGGTTTCCGCCGTAGACGGGACTGCGGATGTGGTTACGGATATCGGCACGTTTACGCAGCTGGCGCTGGGCTATATCAGCCCGGAGGAGGCTGTGCGGATGAACATGCTCAGCGGGAAGGCGGAACTGGTGGACGCGTTCTTCCAAAAGGGCGTGAATTATATCAATATGTTGTGTTATTGAGGAGGAAGACGATGGTCTATATCATGCTGGTTGATGGATTTGAAGAAATAGAGGCGCTGGAACCGCTGGATATCCTGCGGCGTGCAGGCGTAGAGGCCCGGACGGTGGGCGTTGTATCCGGGAGCGTCGTCGGGGCGCATGGGATCCGGGTGGAGGCGGATATTGCCATGGACGCGGTGAAAAAAGAGGAAATGGAAGTGCTGGTGCTGCCGGGTGGCCCGGGGCATCAAAGCCTGGACGCGGACGGGGGTGTGCAGGCGTTGATTGATTATGCCTATGAAAACGGGATATACATCGCGGCAATTTGCGCCGCACCGTCGATTTTGGGGAAAAAAGGCCTGCTGCAGGGAAAAGCGGCCACCTGTTTCCCGGGTTATGAAGAGACGCTTGCAGGCGCGGCGGTGCAACCCGACGCCGTTGTGTTTGACGCGCCGTTTATCACAGGCAAGGGTGCGGGCGCCGCGGCGGCGTTTGGGTTTAAAATTGTCGAACTGCTAAAAGGGCGAGAAACAGCGGAAAAAATCAGAGGAATGATGCAGTATTGAATAAAGATGCGATCCGCGCCGCCATGAAGCAGAAGCGGCGCGGTTTGACGGAGCAGGAGCGGCAGTGTAAAAGCGCTGCGATCGGGGAGAGGCTGTTCCGGACGGCGCAGTATCGGCATGCACGCACGGTGATGGTCTACCTGTCCGCCTTCGGTGAGGTGGAAACAACCGGGATTATGGAACACGCTTTTGCAGCGGGGAAAAAGGTGGTTGTGCCTGTCAGTATCAGGGAGAGCCATACCATCCGGCCATCCTATATCGCTTCTGCCGCGGAATTGGCGCCGGGGGCTTATGGGATCCCGGAGCCGGCGGTAATTGCGCCGGCCCATATGGATGCATTGGACTTGATTTTGGTGCCGGGGCTTGCGTTTGATCGGCGCGGCGGCAGGATTGGGTTCGGAAAAGGGTATTACGACCGGTTTTTGGAGCAGGTGCGGGCGCCGAAAATTGCGCTGGCGTACAGCTTTCAAATCGTCTCTGATGTGCATGCCCAGGCGCATGACGTGAAAATGGATTATATTATCACAGAAGGGGAGCTGGTGTGTTGTGAATAGGGGATATCAAATCGCGTGGTGGCTGGCGCTGCTGGCGGTGGTTCTGATCCAGATCCCGCCGGCACTGCTGATGCTGCTGTATCCGCTGATCAATACGTACCTGGCTTCATTGGTTGGGGAGTGTTTTTTGTTTGTGCCCATCGGTATTGGAATGCTGCTGTTGTACACCAATGGAACGCCGCTGGCAGTGGAGTGCTGTTTTGACAAAAGCAGGACGGGGTATTATATAGTCCTGCCGCTGGCCGTTTCGCGGTTTATCATATTGGCGATGGTCCCGCTCAATGCGTTGCTGAATTTGTTGTTTGGCCCACAGCCGGACGAGTTTATGGGGATGCAGACGGCAGGGGATATTTTGCTGGCGTTTGCGGTGCTTTGTATTGCCGCGCCTGTGCTGGAGGAATTGCTGTGCAGGGGTGTGATGATGAAGCTGTTAGAGCCCTATGGGGCACTGGCGGCGATTTTTATCAGCGCGCTGATTTTTACCATGATGCACATGGACATCCGGTCCATGGCCCCGATTTTTTTTCTCGGCATACTGTTTGGCCTTGTACGGTATAGCTCCGGCTCATTGCTTGCATGCATCATCATGCACGCCGTGTTTAACGGGGTGAGCTTGTTGACGATGCTGTTGTATGAGTTACAAGCCGTATGGGTGGATGGACTGAGCGTGTTTTTCACGGTGGCGCTTGCAGCGCTTGCGCCGGTTTTGCTGTGGCGGTATTTCAAAACGGAGAACGGGCTTTGGCGCGTGGCGGTCACTGCCCCGGGAGCTGCGAAGATAGGTGTTTCCGTGGGATCGATTTTATTTTTGGCGCTGGTGGTTCTTTTCAATGGCGCGGTCATGATCAACTGGATTGTATCGGGCGATTGGATGAACTATTTTAGTCAGAGCGGGTTTTAGGAGGCGGTTGGATGTTTTTTGATTCCCATGCGCATTATAATGATGAACGGTTTGAAGCGGACAGGGATGCGTTATTGTCCCAAATGCAGGAAAACCATGTATCCTATATCATGAATGCCTGCTCGGATTTGTGTGAAATGCAGGATATTCTGCCGCTGACGGAACGGTATCCGTTTATTTATGCCGCCGTGGGTGTACATCCGCATGAGGCGGCGCACATGCGGCAGGCTGATTTGGAGGAACTGAAAAAATATGCAGCGTTGCCGAAGGTAAAAGCGATTGGTGAAATCGGGCTGGATTACTATTACGATTTTTCCCCCAGGGACGTGCAGAAAAAGTGGTTTGCGGCGCAGGTGGAGGCGGCAAAGGAACTGGATATGCCTGTCATTATCCATGACCGCGACGCGCATCAGGACACCATGGACATTCTGCGCGCACACGGGGTGCGCGATGTTGGAGGCGTGTTCCATTGTTATGCAGGCAGTGTCGAGATGGCGCGGGAGGTTTTGGATTGGGGCATGTACATTGCATTCGGCGGGTCGCTGACCTTTAAAAAAGCAGTGCGCCCTGCGGAGGTGGCGGCGTATGTGCCGCTGGACCGGATTTTGATTGAAACGGACTGCCCCTATCTGACGCCGGAGCCGCATCGCGGCAAGCGGAACAGTTCCTTGTACATCCATTATGTCGCTGAAAAACTGGCGGAGATAAAAGGCGTATCTGTGGAAAAAATTGCTGCACAGACTTGTGAAAATGCAAAAAAATGTTTTAGAATCGAGGGTTAGGCCATGAGCGCCATGAATGTTGTTTATCAATACCAAAACCAGCTCTATGTCAATTTGACGAACCGCTGTACGAACCGCTGCAAGTTCTGCATCCGTTTTACGCCCTCCGGCGTGGACGGGATTGATCTTTGGCTGGAGCATGAGCCAAGCTATGAAGAAGTGGTGGAAGCGCTGCAAAAAGCGGATTACAAGCGGTATGAACACATCATTTTTTGCGGCTACGGTGAGCCGTTGCTGCGGGCGGATGTGTGCCTGCAGGCTGCAAAGTTTATTAAGGATACCAGCGCTGCGCTCATCCGTATCAATACGAACGGGCACGGGAATATTTATAATGGGCGCGATATCACGCCCGAGATGGAGGGCGTGATCGACACCCTTTCCATCAGCCTGAATGCGAAAAATGCGCGGGAGTACAATGAGCTGTGCATCTGCGACTATGGCGAAAAAGGCTTTGACGCGATGCTGGATTTTGCCGAAAAAGCGAAGGCGCATGTGCCCAATGTGATTTTGAGCATTGTGGACGTCATTTCGCCGGAGGACATCGAAGCCTGCCGGCACATTGCAGAGGATATTGGCGTACAGTTCCGGGTCCGGAATTATTCAGAATAAAAAGATGGCGGACTGCTTTGTCCGCCATCTTTTTATGCGTATTATTAAATATCCAGCATCTCTACGGTTTTTGCGTATTTTTCTATAAACTCCCGCCGCGGCTCCACCTTGTCCCCCATAAGGATGGTGAAGGTTTCATCCGCCAAAATCGCATCGTCCAGGTCCACCCGGAGCATGGTTCTGGTTTCGGGGTTCATGGTTGTCTCCCATAATTCCGGGGGATCCATTTCCCCAAGGCCTTTGTACCGCTGTACCTTGCTGGTGGGGCCAAGCTCCGCGATCAATTGATCCCGCTGGTCATCGGTATAGGCGAACCGTTCCACCAGCGTGTTGTTTTTGCCTTTGAACACCTTGAACAACGGCGGCTGCGCAATATAGATGTTGCCGTTTTCAATCAGGGGTTTCATGTACCGGAAGAAAAATGTCAGGAGCAGGGTGCGGATATGATGCCCGTCTACGTCGGCGTCGGCCATGATAATGATTTTCCCGTATTTGAGCTTTTCAATGTCGAATTCCTCGCCGATGCCAACGCCCAACGCCTGCACGATGGGCAGCAGCTTTTCGTTGCTGTATACTTTGTCAATCCTGGATTTTTCCACGTTCAGCATTTTTCCCCACAGCGGCAGGATTGCCTGGAAACGCCGATTCCGGCCCTGCTTTGCGCTGCCGCCCGCGGAATCCCCCTCGACGATATAAAGCTCTGCATAGTCCGCGCCTTCGTCGGTGCATTTTGCCAGTTTCCCCAGCAGCGAAGCGTTGGACAGCGCGGAATTTTTCCGTGTGGCTTCGCGGGCCTTCCGGGCTGCTTCCCGGGCGCGGGAGGCCGTTAGGGTCTTTTCGATAATTATTTTTGCAACGCGCGGGTTTTCCTCTAAAAATGCGGCAAATTTATCATTGACAGCGTTCTCCACCAGGGTGCGGGCTTCGGAATTACCCAGCTTTGCCTTGGTCTGGCCCTCAAACTGCGCGTCGGTCACTTTGATGCTGATAATCGCCGTCAGCCCTTCCCTGGTATCCTCGCCGGAAAGGTTATTTTCTTTTTCTTTTAAGAAGTTGTTTTTACGGGCATAGTCGTTGATGACGCGGGTCAGTCCCGCTTTAAAGCCCGTTTCATGGGTTCCGCCGTCATTGGTATGGATATTGTTTGCAAAGCTCAACAGCGTTTCGGTGTATGCATCAGTGTACTGCATGGCGATTTCCACCATCATATCCTCGCGCTCCGCTTCAAAATAGATGATTTCATCATGCAGCGGGTCTTTGTTGCGGTTGATGTATTTGACAAATTCCTTGATGCCGCCTTCGGCGTGCAGCACCTTTGGTTCGGGATGTTCTTCCCGCTTGTCGGTAAAGATAATTTTCACGCCTTTGTTCAGGAATGCCTGTTCCCGCAGACGTTTCAACAGGACGTCATAGTCGAAGACCAGCACCTCGAAAATTTCCGGATCGGGCTTAAAGGTGATCTTTGTGCCTGTTTTATCGGTGTTGCCGATGATTTTCAGCTGGCAGGTTGGCTTCCCGCGTTCATAGTGCTGATAATACACGTGCTTGCCGTCAGACACCTCCACTTCCAGGAATTCGGAAAGGGCGTTTACAACAGAGGAACCAACGCCATGCAGGCCGCCGGATACCTTGTATCCGCCGCCGCCGAATTTCCCGCCGGCGTGCAGGATGGTCAGGACCACTTCCACGGTGGGGATGCCCTGCTGGGGATGGATGCCCACCGGGATGCCGCGGCCGTTATCAATAACGGTTACGGAATTGTCGGGGTTTACGTCCACGATAATTTCCGTACAGTAGCCCGCCAGCGCTTCGTCGATGGAATTGTCCACAATTTCATACACCAGATGGTGCAAGCCGGCAGAGGCCGTGGAGCCGATGTACATGCCGGGCCGCTTCCGGACGGCGTCCAGCCCTTCTAAAACCTGTATTTGGTTTTCGTCATATTTAATATCGATTTTTTCTTCCATGTGCGCGTTCTCCTGTTTCTAATATAATATTTCTCTTGACCGTTTCAGCAGCGTTTGCGAGGAAACGGAAGAGATATAGACCTTTGTTTTGCCGTTTGTGTTGGCAACGATATAGGATTTTGGCAAATCCTCGGAGGTGTCGACGACCTGCCCGTTTTTTTGCGCCTGAGCCAGAAATTTCCGGCTGTTCTTGGAAACCGTCGTATTGTCCATATCGAAAATGGCGACGATATCCTTTGTATTCACCACCGCGTCATTCCCCAAATGCAGGAACATGCCCCATCCTCCTTTTACCGTTTGATTTTCCCGCCTTCCACATAAAAAAGGCTGGCGTTTTCGGTGCCCGCCGGCAAGTCGCTGTCCGTGCAGGTCAGAAGCACCTGCTTATTTTTGATTTTTTCAGCCAGGAACATCCGGCGGTTGACATCCAACTCGCTCATGATATCGTCCAGCAGCAGCACCGGGTATTCCTCCTTCACATGCCGGATGTACTCGGTCTCAGCGATTTTCAGCGAAAGGACTGCTGTGCGCTGCTGGCCCTGGGAACCGTAGGTTTTTGCGTCATTTTCATTGATCAGCAGCCTGAAATCATCCCGCTGGGGGCCGTATTGTGCGCTCCCTGCATCAATTTCCCGCGCCTGCCGTTGTTCAAGCTTTTCATATATTGCCGCCGCAAAGCCCTCTTCTTCTATTATACCACAATCCAGGTTTGGTGTATAGAGCAGTTTCAAATTTTCCCGGCTGATCTGGGCGTGTACAGGCGCGGCCAAACCGTCCATTGCCGCCAGGAATTCTTGCCGGAAGCGCATAATCACCGCAGCATGCCCCGCCAGCTGTTCATTCCAGACGGAAAGGGAGGCGTCGGTATGCGCCCCGGTCAGCCGCAGGGCTTTCAGCAGGCTGTTTTTCTGTGCCAGCGCCTTATGGTAGCTGATTAAATGGCTTAAATAGTTAGGGTAGAGCTGGCTGACGGCCTCGTCCATAAACCTGCGCCGCACAGAAGGGCTGCCCTTTACCAGCTCCAAATCCTCCGGCGAGAACATCACCACGTTCAAATAATTCATCAGCATGGACAATTTGGTGATGGGCACGTTGTTGATCTGGATTTGCTTCTTCCCGTTGGAGGAAAGCTGCATCGCCGCGTTATAGTCCCGCACGCTGTCGGAAAATTCCAGCGACAGCTTCATAAAGGGCTTGCCGAAACGGATCATTTCCGTATCGGATTTGGCGCGGTGGCTCCTGCCGTGGGAAAAGAGATAAACCGCTTCCAGCAGGTTTGTTTTCCCCTGGGCGTTATTGCCGTAGATGATGTTGGTGTTGGGGGAAAACGTAATAAATTCTATGTCGTAATTCCTGAAATTCGCGACTGATAATGATTTAATAAACATCTTATTCCACTATGATCTGATATTGCCCGTCCTCAAAATGCAGCAGCACCTGATCGCCGGGGCGCAGCTTTTTGCCCCGCATGGTGCAGACGGCGCCGTTGACCAGCACGATCCCGTCCAGGATCATATCCTTTGCGTCTGTGCCGCTCTCGGCAATCCCTGCAAATTTCAAAAGCTGATCCAGCTTGATAAATTCTGTGGAGATTTTGAGTTGTTGTGTCTGCATATTGAACCTCTTTCCCTAGTTGGTTGTCCGGCTGACCGAAATAACGCCCACAATCTGGCGGATTTTGTTCATGGCCTTTTTCACGTCGGCCGTGTTGGAAATTTCCAGCCCGAACGTCATCACGGCGTCGCCCTGTTTGGTCACGCGGGCGGTGATGGAGGCGCAATTGATTTTCATGTCCGCCATGGCGGCGGATACCGCCATCATCATCCCCGGCCGGTTTTCCGCATGGACTTCCAGGGTGGCGATATAGCTGGCCTGCTTTTCTTCCGCCCAATGGACTTCAATGAACCGCTGGCGGTCTTCTTCCGAGAGGGCGCCGGGCTGCATATTCGGGCAGTCCGCCCGATGGACGGAAACGCCGCGCCCCTTGGTGAT
Organism: Candidatus Avimonoglobus intestinipullorum; assembly: GCA_018714645.1. Classification (GTDB taxonomy): domain Bacteria; phylum Bacillota; class Clostridia; order UBA1381; family UBA1381; genus Avimonoglobus; species Avimonoglobus intestinipullorum. The sequence continues at coordinate 23,945 of DVND01000019.1, read as the reverse complement.
AAAGCCTATGATGTCATCCCCCGGTACGGGATTGCAGCACTTTGCAAGGCGCACCAGGCAATTGTCAATACCCACTACATTGATGCCGCTTGTGTGGTTCCTGCGTTTTTTCGGTTCCGTCGGCTTCGGGGGCTCCTCCTGGGGGGAGTCCTTTTTGTCGCGGATGTATTCCTCCCGCAGGCGCATGACCACTTTCTGCGCCGTCAGGCCGCCATAGCCCACGCTGGCGTACAGGTCGTCAATGGAATTAAACGAGTATTTGCGGAACAGCGGCGCGAGCCACTCGTCCCGGAACAGTTGGGATTGCGGAATGTTGATGCGGCGCAGCTCGCGGTCAATCAGTTCCTTGCCGTGGATGATGTTTTCATCGCGGCACTCCCGTTTCAGCCATTGGTTGATTTTATTTTTCGCCTGCGAGGTCTTGACAATCTTCAGCCAGTCCCGGCTGGGGCCTTTTACAGAGGAAGAGGTCAAAATCTCGACAATATCGCCGTTTTTCAATTTGTAGTCATGGGGCACGATTTTATTATTTACCTTTGCTCCGCTCATCCTGCAGCCCACCTGGGTGTGGATTGCGAATGCAAAATCGATGACGGTGCTGCCGCTGGGCAGGGAGAGCACCTTGCCGTTGGGCGTAAAGACGAACACCTCGTCGTTGAACAAATCCAGCTTAATGGTGTTCAAAAAGTCATCCGTGTCGATGATATCCACCTGGTTTTCCAATAGCTGCCGCACCCATTCCAGCTTGGAATCCATGCTGGTCTCGCCGTTGATGCCCTCTTTATATTTCCAGTGCGCCGCAATGCCTTCCTCCGCCACCTTGTGCATTTCCCAGGTGCGGATTTGGATTTCAAAAGGCGTGCCGTTGGGGCCGACCACCGTCGTGTGCAGCGACTGGTACATGTTCGGTTTCGGCATGGCGATATAGTCTTTAAACCGCATGGGGATGGGGGTGTACATTTCGTGTACCATGCCCAGCACCGCATAGCAATCCGCCACGGTATCCACAATCACGCGCACGGCGAACAGATCGTAGATTTCATCAATGGTTTTATTCTGGGCATACATCTTACGGAAGATGCTGTAAAAATGCTTTGCCCGGCCTGTGATTTGCCCCTTGATGCCGATTTGATCCAATTTTTTTTGCAGTGTGTCAATGATATCGGCAACGTATTGTTCCCGCTCGCTTTTTTTCTGGCTGATGCTGGTGCGGATTTCTTCATATGCCACCGGGTCCAGGTATTTCAGGGATAAATCTTCCAGCTCGGATTTGATTTTGGACATACCGAGACGATGCGCCAGCGGGGAGTAGACCTCCAGCGTTTCCTTTGCTTTTTCCAGCTGCTTTTCCGGGGTCATGAATTTTAGTGTCCGCATATTGTGCAGACGGTCGATGAGCTTGATGATGACGACGCGGATGTCTTTCGCCATGGCGAGGAACATTTTGCGCAGATTTTCCACCTGTTGTTCCTCGTGGGTATTGTATTGGATTTTTGTCAGCTTCGTGACGCCGTCCACGATTTCCGCCACGCTGCTGCCGAACAGCGTTTTGATGTCCGAAAAGGTATAGGGGGTATCCTCAATGACGTCGTGCAGCAGGGCGGCGGTGATGGCCACCGCGTCCATGGAGAGCTCCGCGGCGATGTAGGCAATTTGTACCGGGTGGTCGATATAGGGCTCCCCGGAACGGCGGAATTGATTTTTATGGGCCGCCTTTGCCAGGCGGTAGGCCACTTCGATCATATCTGTGTTCGCGTTGGGGCTGTAGCCCTTGACCAGCGCAATGACCTTGGCGATAATTGCGTCAGTGTCCTCTGCAATATTTGGAATTTTATCAGGCGCTAAAATCAATTCTTTTTCCGCCATCATGTCACCCCCTTCCGCTGTGTTTGATATCCTTCAGTAATAACTGGACCTGTTCATTCCCCTGATAGGAATTGATGTCCATGGTGTAGACAATGTCCACCAGATCGCCTTCTTTGAAACCGGCGCTGTATGCGCCCATATGAAAGCCGACGGCCTGGATGTTTTTATTTTTGTGGGACAGCCGTACCCGCAAATGCTTGTTGTCGATCCCCATGGTGTTGATTGCATGGATGCGCAATCCTCTGGATGCAAAGACCGGCTTTTCGTTCCCCATGCCGAATGGTTCCAAATGGAGCAGCAGCCTGGCGTTTTCCAGCGTGATGCTGGAGGGGGAAATGGAGCAGTCAATATCAATTTGTTTCACCAAATCCTCCGGCGCCATATGTGCATCTGCATATTTATTGATTTTTGCCGCAAAGGCGTCTAACTCCGTTGTGTTCAATCCCACGCCCGCCGCCATGGCATGTCCGCCGAAGTTGGTGAGCAGGTCTTCGCAGGCGGAAAGCGCTTCAAACAGGTTAAAGCTGCCCACAGAACGCCCGGAGCCTTTTGCAACGCCGTTTTCGCAGGCCAATAAAATGCAGGGCTTTGTGAATTTCTCGCACAAGCGTGAGGCGACGATGCCGATCACGCCGTGGTGCCAGCCTTCTTTTGCCAGGACGATCACTTTTTTTAGTTCAAAATTCGGGTCGCCTGCGATCATGGCCTGGGCTTCTTCTAAAATTTTTTGCTCTGTCATCTGCCGCTGGCGGTTTTCCTCGTTCAGGTTCTGCGCGGCTAAATATGCCTCCTGCGCATCCTCACACAGCAATAGCTGTACGGCGGACTGCGCCGCGCCCAGCCGCCCGGCGGCATTGAGCCGCGGCGATAGGAAAAACGCCACAGCAGAAGCATCAATGTTCTTGACGCCCGCTACGTCTATCAGGGCTTTGATGCCCACATTGCCCGTATGCTGCAGTTGTTTCAGCCCCCGGTCAACAATCACGCGGTTTTCATCCAGCAGCGTGACGACGTCTGCAATGGTGCCGATTGCCGCCAGTTCCACGTACTCGTCAAAGCAGGCCTTTGTACTTTTCCCCAAAGCCATGGTAACCGCCAGCGCCAGCTTAAAAGCCACGCCCACGCCTGCCAACGCATCAAACGGATATGTCGAATCCGGGCGCTTTGGATTGATGACGGCGGTGGCGTCCGGGAGCTTTTCCTTGCAGGTGTGATGGTCGGTGACGATCACGTCCATCTTCTGCGCTTTTGCCAATTCAATTTCCCCTACGGCGGTGATGCCGCAGTCTACGGTGATGAGCAATTTTGCGCCGGAGCGGGAAATTTTGTTGATTGCCATGATGTTGATGCCGTACCCCTCCGACAGCCGGTCAGGGATATAGTATTCCACGTCCGCCCCTTCTTTTTTCAGGAATTTGTATAGCAGCGCGGTAGAGGTGATGCCGTCCACGTCATAATCGCCGTAGATCACAATTTTCTCATGATTGTTGATCGCCGTCAGAATCCGTGCGGCAGCTTGTTCCATGTCATTCAACAGGTTGGGGTTGTGCACACATTCCAGGGATTTTTGAAGATACGCTTTGACTTGCGCCTCCGTTTGGATACCACGGTTTAGGAGGATTGCGGCAATGACGTGCGGCACATGGTTCTGCTGCGCGAACGCGCTGATTTTTTCAGTTGTCAAGCCGCTGTTTTTATATCTCCAAATCTTATTCTGCATAGGCCGCTCCAAAAAATGATTTTATAAATTATTATACCACTTTTTAAAAATTTTTTCAAGTATCCAAGCGGTTTACAGCTTGAAATTTATTCAATTTCGGAAGATAAATTTTATGTTATTTCTGGAAATTTTAATATTTCTGTTTAAGATGCTTGTTTCTGTAATATTTTTCACGAAAGTTGTAAATCTTATAAAAGATGAAACAAGAAACAGGAGGATTACCATGAAAAAAATGATTTATTATGTGTTGGCCGTATCCCTGATGCTGGGTCTGTACGGCTGCGGGAATAGGACTGGCGGGGAAAATGGCACGGCCGGCGGGGAGCAGGATACACTGCGCTTTGGCGTACTGATTTATAAATTTGACGACACCTATATCTCAACGGTGCGCCAGGCCATCCAGGATTATGCGGAAAAATCCAATGTCAGCATCAAGCTGGACATGCAGGACGCCCAGGGCGACCAGGCGAAGCAGAACGACCAGTTGGATGTATTGATTAATAAAAATGTGGACGTGCTACTGATCAATGCGGTGGACGCAGGCTCCGCTCAAGGGTTGGCAGACAAGGCAAAGGCGGCGCAGATCCCGGCGATCTTTTTCAACCGGGAGCCGGATAAATCCGTAATGGAATCCTGCGGGGGCATCTTCATCGGCACCACTGCTTCGGAAGCCGGGACAATGCAGGGCGACTTGCTGGCGGATTTGTGGGGAAAAAATCCGGCGCTGGATTTAAACGGCGATGGCGTGTGCCAATATCTGGTATTTAAGGGCGAGCCGGGGAATCCGGAAGCGGAGGCGCGCACGACTTACAGCGTGAAACAGGCGGAAGCCCGCGGAATGAAGATGGAGAATATAAATGCCGGCGGGGCGCTGGTATCCAATTGGGCCACAGACCAGGCGCAGACCCAGATGGAGGCAATGTTGGCGGCAAATAAAGGGAAAATCGAAGCGGTATTCTGCAACAATGACGATATGGCGCTGGGCGTCATCGCAGCCTTGAACAGTGAGGGGTATAACCTGGACCGGAATTCCGAAAATTGGATTCCCGTCATCGGCGTGGACGCCACAGAGGCCGGCGTTGCGGCAATCAATGCGGGGAAAATGGCGGCGACGGTCAAGCAGGACGGCGACGCGATGGGAAAGGCGATTGTTGAAATTGCCACAAATGCGGCCCAGGGAAAGGATTACACGGAAGGGACCGATTATGAGATTGCCGCGGACGGCGTATCCATCCGTATCCCGTATGTGCCGTTTACAGCAGAGTAGTAACACAGTTTGAGAAGCGTGGTGACAGAGCAATGGCAGAGGATATCCTACTGGAAATGATAGATATAGAAAAGCAGTTTCCGGGCGTGAAGGCGCTGGACAAGGCGCGGATCGTGCTGCGGCGGGGGACTGTGAACGCGTTGATGGGTGAAAACGGCGCGGGAAAAAGCACGCTGATGAAATGCCTGTTTGGCGTTTATATTGAGGATGCGGGAGAAATCCGGATTGAAGGCATACCCGTCCGGTTCAATAATCCAAAGCAGGCGCTGGATAACGGCGTTGCCATGGTGCATCAGGAATTGAATCAGGTTTTGCGCCGGAGCGTCATGGAAAACGTCTGGCTGGGCCGGTTCCCCAAAAAAGCGGGCCTGATTGACCACAAAAAAATGTATCACGATACGCAGGAAATTTTTAAGGAATTGGAAATCAATATCGACCCGCGGCAAATTATCGGCAACTTATCCGTATCGCAGCGGCAGATGGTGGAGATTGCAAAGGCGGTGTCGTATGACGCGAAAATCCTGGTGCTGGATGAACCCACGTCCAGCTTGACCAGCCAGGAGGTGGAGCACCTGTTCCGCATCATCGAAAAACTGAAAAAACGCGGTGTAGGGATGATCTATATTTCGCATAAAATGGAGGAAATCCTGCGGATTTCCGACGACGTCACCATCATGCGCGACGGCAAGTGGATTGCTACGAAGCGTGCGGCGGATTTAACGACGGATGAAATTATCAAGCTGATGGTCGGGCGGGATTTGCAGGAGCGGTTCCCGCCGAAAACCAACACCCCGGCGGAGGTGCTGCTGAAGGTGGAGCATTTGACAGGGCGGTTTGAGCCGGCTTGTAGGGATGTGTCCTTCGAACTGCGCAAAGGCGAGATTTTGGGGGTTGCGGGGCTGGTGGGATCCCGGCGTACCGAGGTGTTGGAGACGCTTTTTGGGCTGGCAAAAAAGAGCGAAGGGAAGATTTATCTCCACGGGAAAGAAATCCGGAACGACAACCCCAAGCAGGCCATCAAAAATGGGTTTGCCATGCTGACGGAGGAGCGGCGTGCAACGGGGATCATCCCGCTGCAAAGCATTACGTTCAATTCGGCCATGGCGAATTTCAGAGCCTATTTGAACCTGGGCCTGCTTTCGGGCAGGCGGATGGAGCATGATGCGCAATGGGTTATCAGCAGTATGCGTGTAAAAACACCGACCAGTAAAACCCATATAAAGTCCCTGTCCGGCGGGAACCAGCAAAAGGTGATTATCGGGCGCTGGCTCCTGACAAAGCCGGAAGTGCTGCTCTTGGATGAACCCACCCGCGGCATCGACGTGGGGGCAAAATACGACATCTATCAATTGATTATCGATTTGGCCAATAATGGGAAAGGGGTCATTGTGGTGTCGTCGGAGATGCCGGAACTGATCGGGATTTGTGACCGGATCATGGTGATGAGCGGCGGCAGGCTTGCGGGTATTGTTGATATGCGCGCGCAGCAGGGCCAGGATGTCCAGGAAGAGATCATGCGCCTTGCGGCGAAATATGTATAATAGAGAGGTGCGAACGTGGAAAAGACAGAAAATAAAAGCAAGAGGATAGACAGGGAACGGGTCAATACATTTTTGTTGAATTACGCCCTTTATATTATACTGGGACTGTTGATTTTAATTGTCATCATCATTGACCCCAGCTTCCTGTCCGTCAATAATTTTACAAACATTTTAACGCAGGCCTCCACAAGGGGCATCCTGGCCCTGGGTGTGGCGGGGATGATCGTCCTTGCGGGGACGGACCTGTCCGCCGGGCGGATTGTCGGTACCTGTGCCGCGATTTCCGCCTCCCTGGTGCAGTCGGTGAACTATGCTTCCCGTATGTATCCGCAGATTGTGCAGGATTTGCCGATTATAGTCCCGCTGCTGGTAAGTATTATTGTGGCGGTGCTGTTCAGTATGCTCAACGGCTTTGGCGTGGCAAAATTGAATTTGCATGCGTTTATCGTCAGCTTGGGGACGCAGCTCATCGCGTTCGGTGTGACGTGTATTTATATCAACTCCCAAAAGGGCGGTGCGCAAGCAATTTCAACCTTTAACGAAACGTTTTTAAATTTTGTGAACGGCTCGTTTAATATTTTCGGGTTTCGCCTGCCGTATTTGATTTGTTATTTTGCACTGGCAGCGGTGGTGATGTGGGTTGTCTGGAATAAGACGACGCTGGGGAAAAACATGTTTGCCATCGGCGGCAATAAGGAAGCCGCGGCAGTTTCAGGCATCAACATCGCCCGGAATATCATGGGCATTTATATTGTCGGCGGGATTTTGTACGGGATTGCGGCGTTCCTGGAGGCGGGGCGGATCCAGTCTGTCAACACGGGGACGGGGCTGAACTATGACTTGGATGCGATTTCCGGCTGCGTCATTGGGGGCGTGTCGTTTTCCGGCGGCGTTGGGACGATCCCGGGCGTGGTGATCGGCGTGGTGATTTTACAGGCGATTAATTACAGCCTGAATTTCCTGGGTGTCAATCCCTATTTGCAGTATATCATCAAGGGCTTGATTATCATTTTAGCGGTGTCCATTGACGTGCGGAAATATCTGGCGAAGAAGTAAAATAAACAGGCAGAATCATATGTTCTGCCTGTTTGCTATTGTAAGCGAATAGTACCAAAACCAATCTCGGAAGAATTTGAAATGGCTTTTAATTCAACTTTTAGTTGTAGTGCACCGTTTAAAGGGAGTTCTATTTTAAAAGGATAAGTGGCTTCACTTATTTCGTAAGAATCCACTTTTTTACCATCAAGATAAAAGTTGACAATGGCAGGTTTTTCTTCATATGCACCGGCAGAACCATCCACGGGACCAATGTACATCGTGGCAGTGTCGTATTTTCCATTTAGATTGACAAGTGCATAAGCATCTTTGTTTCCCCATAGCGTAAAGCCTTCATACTGCTCATTTGCCATATAAAAGTTATCTGTTGTAAAGCGAAAACCATCATAAGGCGGGCAGACGTCAACCAAATATGTATCCCCGGCGGACGTTTCATCCCATAAATATACGCTTTTTGTCGCACCATCCCAGGAGACCCCCAAGCCTGCAAGCTCTGCGGTGCCGCGCACAGGAAGATAGGTTGTCCCATTGTAAATAAACGGTTCAATAACAGATCCATTAGCATCCCGCAGATTGCACAGCACATTGTCTTTATAGACCTTGATGTTGTCATAAACCACCTCGATGTATTCTGTCGAGGAGATGGCATAGGCGACCCCGCCGATCCCCAATCCACCAATTAAAATTCCGGCGGCAAGCCCTTGTAATCGTTCTTTCACGTAAGATCCCTCCAATTTTTATAATATGATTGTTGAAATAATCAAATAGATTATAACATATCTTTCAAAAATACGCAAGTGCGTATACGCAAAAGCGTAGAATATTTTACAATATTTTTTGAGGTGAAGAACATATGGATGTAAAAGATGCAGTCACGAACCGGTTTTTGGAATTATGCAGACAGCGGAATATTAAAATCAATGAACTGGCAACGCTGTCAGGCGTGACGCCCTCAACGGCGTACAGCATGATGGACAGGACCCGCAGGGATATTTCTATCAGGACGATTAAAAAATTTTGCGATGGATTGGGTATTACATTGGGGGTGTTTTTCTCCACCAGTGAATTTGATGATTTGGAACAGGAAATAAAGTAAAAAAGAAGATGTGCTGTGCACATCTTCTTTTTTACAGTTCCTTATAGAATAAAATAATATCCGTATACGCACCGTCTTTTTTCATAAATCCATCCTTGACCGTGCCGATTTTATGGAACCCCAGCTTTTCATAAAGCCGGATGGCGGCGGTATTGGCAGCAACGACCGCATTAAACTGCAAAATCCGGAACCCCAGCCTTTTTCCTTGTGCCAGGCAGTCCCGCACCAGTGCCTCCCCGATGTGTTCCCCACGCCGCGCCGCGTCCACCGCAAACGAAGCGTTTGCAATATGCCCGCACCGCCCCACGTTATTGGGATGCAGGATGTACAGCCCCACGATGGCGCCGGATGCATCCTCTGCCACGCCCGTATAGCTCTGGCCAGCAAAAAACGCAGCAGCCTCCGTCTCCGGCAGCGGTTCTGACTGCGGGAACGCGTCCGCGGCTTCAACAACCGCGTTCCAGATGGCGGCCATTTCCGGTAAATCCTGTCCCGTATATGCTCTGATATGCAAGTTCAAGACTCCTTTACATGCTTTCTACTGTTTGGATACCCAAAAGCCCCAGCGCCGATTGAATGACCTGTGTTGTCACATCCACGATGGCCAGGCGCGCCTTTTTCGTCTCCGTGTCCACATCGCTTCTCAGGATCGGATAATTGTTGTAAAATTTATTGAAGCACCGCGCCAGATTGGTCACATAGCGGTTGACATAAAACGGCTCATTCTTCTCTGCTGCATCCACAACCGCGTCCCCGAATGCGGCAAGCTGCGCAATCAGCGCGTATTCATCGTCTGAAGTGGCTTTGGAAAAATCAGCGCCGCTGTAATCCATATCCGCTTTGCGCAGGATGCTCCTGCCGCGGGCATAGGTGTACTGCACATACGGCGCAGATTCGCCTTCGAAATCCAGCATATTGTCCCAGGAAAAGACGATGTCCTTTTCGCGGCTGTTTTTGAGGAAGGTGTAAAGGACTGCACCGATCCCCACTTTTTCCGCCACTTCCTCTTTCTGTTCCAAATCAGGGTTATTATTTGTGATAATCTCCAGCGTTTTCTGGACGGATTCATTCAACACGTCCTCCAGGAACACTACGTCGCCGTGGCGGGTGGATAATTTTTTGTCAGGGAATTTTACCAGCCCGAAGCCCACATGCACGCAGTCTTTCGCCCAGGAGAAGCCCGCCTTTTCAATGACGGCGAAAATCTGTTTAAAATGGAGCGCCTGGGGCGTCCCGACCACATAGATATTCTTGTAAAAGTCATATGTACGCTTCCGGTACAGCGCCGCGGCGATGTCGCGGGTGGCATAGATGGTCGCGCCGTCGGATTTGAGGATGATGCACGGCGGGATGTTCAACTCATCCAGTCTCACGACTTTTGCGCCGTCGCTGTCCGTGAGCAGTTGCTTTTCGGACAGGATGTCCACCACCTCCTGCATCTTATCGCTGTAGAAGCTCTCGCCGGCGTAGGAGTCAAAGCTGACGCCCAGCCGGTCGTAGACGCGGTTGAACTCTAAGAGGCTGACGTCCCTGAAATACTGCCACAGGGCCGTGGTTTCAGGGTCGCCGTCCTCCAATTTCTTGAAGTAATCCCGCGCTTCTTCCTCCAGGGCGGGATCCTTTTCCGCCTCTTCGTGAAATTTCACATAGATTTTTAGCAATTCGTTAATCGGGTCCTGTTCAATGACCGCCTTGTCCCCCCAGCGCTTGTATGCGGAAATCAGCTTCCCGAATTGGGTGCCCCAATCGCCAAGGTGGTTGATTTTCACTGTAGTATAGCCTAAATAATTGTAAATGTGCTCCAGGGAGTTCCCCACCGCGGTGGAGAACAGATGTCCGATGTGGAAGGGTTTAGCGATGTTGGGGGAGGAAAATTCCACCAGCACGGTTTTTCCCTTGCCTATATCGGACCGTCCGTAATCGCCGCCGGCCGTCCGGATGGCCTGTACCACATCCTTTGTGAACGCCGTGCGGTCAAAGAAAAAGTTTAAATAACCGCCCACGGCTTCCGCCCGGGCGATGTATGCATCTGTGCCAAACTGCTCCGCCAGTTCCTTTGCAATTGCCGGCGGCGCCTTGCGCAGCGTTTTCGCCAATACAAAGCAGGGGAACGCCAAATCGCCCAGCTTTTGTTCGGGCGGCGTTTCCAGCGCGCCTGCCAGCGCGTCCCGCGTGAGGCCTGTAAGGCCCGCCAATTTGTCTGCCACATATGCTTTAAAATCCATAATTCAACCTCTTCTATAGTTTTTTGTGTTCAAAGGCCGCCAACGCCTTAACTTGCCCCATCACGCTGTCAAACTGTTCCGGCGTCAGGGACTGGGCGCCGTCGCAAAGCGCCTTTTTGGGATTGTTGTGCACCTCGATCATCACGCCGTCTGCGCCCACGGCGATGGCCGCTTTTGTCAGCGGCTCCACCATCCACGGCAGCCCCGTGGCATGGCTGGGGTCGACGATGACCGGCAGGTGCGACACCGCTTTCAGCGCGGGGATCGCGGATAAATCCAGCGTATTGCGCGTGAAGGTCTCATAGGTGCGGATGCCGCGCTCGCAGAAAATTACGCGCTCGTTGCCGCCCGCCATGATGTATTCCGCGCTCATGAGCCATTCCTCGATGGTGTTGGAAAGCCCGCGTTTTAATAAAATGGGCTTGTCGCAATGCCCTAATTCTTTTAACAATTCAAAATTCTGCATGTTCCGCGCGCCGACCTGGATCACGTCCACATCGCTGAACATATCCAGATGGTGCTGGTTCATGATTTCCGTCACAATCGGCAGCCCGGTGGCCTTTTTTGCTTTGACCAGCAAATCCAGCCCTTCGCCCTTCAGGCCCTGAAATGCATACGGGGACGTCCGCGGCTTGAACGCGCCGCCGCGCAAAAAAGCGGCGCCGCTCTTTTTGACGGCCTGCGCCACTTCCGTGATCTGCTCCTCCGTCTCGATGGAGCAGGGTCCGGCGATGACGCTGAAATGCCCTTCCCCCACCAGCCGCCCGGCGATTTCAAAGACGCTGTCCGTGGGGTGGAATTTGCGGTTTGCCAGCTTGTACGGCTCCGAAACCCGTTTCACGTCCGCCACGATGTCGTTGGCTTTGAGCATGTCGGTATCAATCACCGAGGTGTCCCCGATGATACCAATGATCGTGGACTGCGCCCCTTCGCTGTAGTGGTAGGTGAAGCCCATCCCCTGCAGATCGCTGAGCAGGTTGTCCGTTTGTGTTTTGGTTGCGTTTGGTTTTAGAATTACAATCATGTGAATCCTTCCTTTCTGCCGTGCTACTCTTAGGCTGTGCCTAAATCCTTGTTTTTATTACTGCAATGTTACTATACTACGCCTAAAAGTATAATGCTTTTTGCGCGGTTTGTCAAGCGGGGCGGGATTTTTCCGTCCTGCACATTTTACCAAAATTTGATTGCATTCGTCTTTGTTTTCTGTTATACTGTAAAAGTATAAATATAAAAACGGGGTGGCAATATGAATTATGAAATTTTCGGCGGGAATCTGCCGGCGGTGACAATCAATCTGGAAGAGGGGGAGCGCATTTATACCCAATCCGGCGGCATGAGCTGGATGAGCGATAGCATCGGGATGGAAACCAATATGAGAGGCGGTTTTTTGAAGGGTCTGGGCAGGATGATGTCGGGGGATTCGCTGTTTATGGCGACCTACACGGCGCAGAAACCCAATCAGAGCATTACAATCGCATCTTCGTTCCCCGGCAGCATTGCATGCCTGGAAATTGGGGACGGCAAGGAATACATCTGCCAAAAAAGTGCGTTTTTGTGCGCCCAAGAGAGTGTGGAACTGTCGGCATTTGTGACGAAGGGCATGACCGGCGGGCTGTTCGGCGGTGAAGGCTTTGTGCTCCAGCGCCTGCATGGGAATGGGATGGCGTTTGTGGAATTGGATGGCAGCATCAAGGAGCTGACGCTGGCAGCCGGGGAGAAAATCAAGGTGGACACCGGCAACGTGGCGATGTTTGAAGCCTCTGTGGGATATTCTGTGGAGACGGTCAAAGGCTTTAAAAATATTTTGTTCGGCGGCGAGGGCCTGTTCCTGACCACCTTGGAAGGGCCGGGCAAGGTCTATTTGCAGACCATCAACCTTCCCAAATTTGCGAGCCGGATCATCCCGTATATTCCAGTGAGGACCAATAATTAGGACGCCAAACGCTGGCGCCGCCGGGATTGGATAAAGATGAGGGGGGAAAAGGACGTGCAGAAAATTTTCACTTTTGCGCAAATTGGCGAAGCGGCGGCCTGCATGGATAATAAAGTGCTGGGCTATATCAGCGGATGGCAAAGCGAGAGTTTTGAAAGCCATGAAACTTTTGATCTGCTGGCTTTTGATTATTATGATATACGCAGCGAACGGACTGCAAGTTCCAAAATTTTGATTTATATGGATAAAGAACATTTGTTTTTCTTTTGCAGGGATCAGGCTGCGGAGCTGTGTGTGGGTAATATTGTGCAAGAGCTGACAGGGAACAGCCCCATTAATAATGAGCAATTGTTTTATGCCTTTTTCGTAAAATTGCTGCAAGGGGATATGGATTACTTGAACCGGTTTGAGACGCAAATCAACGACGAAGAAGCAAAAATCCTTTCCGGCAGGCAGCGCGATGCCATCGTGCAGATTTGCAGCTGGCGGAAGGAGTTGCTGCGCCTGAAACGGTATTACGAGCAACTAGATTCCATTTTTGACGAAATGGACGCCAACGATAATAGGCTGCTTTCCGGGCAGTTCATAAAGCGTATTGCCATTCTTGGCGCGAGAACCGGCCGCTATTTGAACGCTGTGCGGAATTTGCAGGAGATTGTCAACCAGATGCGCGAAGAATATCAATCGCAGCTTTCCATCCAGCAAAATGACCTGATGCGGGTATTTACGATCGTTACGGTTTTATTCCTTCCGCTGACACTCATCGCCGGATGGTACGGAATGAATTTTACAGAGATGCCCGAACTGCACTGGAAGTTCGGATATCCTGCGGTCGTTATCGCCAGTGTTGTAATCATTACGGCCCTTATTTTGTTTTTCAAACGGAAAAAATGGTTTTAACGGATATAGTAAAAGAGCGGTCGCTTTGCCAACAGCACCGCTCTTTTACTATCACATCCGGAGCCAATGGATATACCGTTATTTACAAGACCTTTGCCAGCAGCAGGTTGCTCCGTTCAATGAATTTCGTCATTTGTTCTGCGCCCAGCGGCTTGTTGCTGAGCATCGCCAGGTCATATACGTGTTCGCAGACCAGCTTCTGGTCATCCTCCGGCAGGGAACCCAGCTTTTGAATCAGGCTGTTCTGGTCGTTCAATACCAGGGTGAAATCGTCCTGGAACATGCCGCTCATGCCTGCGAACTGCTGCCCGTAGGATTTGTACAGCTCCTGCATCCTGCGGGATTCCTCGCTTAAGAGCATCACGGCGGGGATGCCGGTATTTTTCAGCGATTGCACCTCTATCTTCAAATCCTCTTTGCCCAGCATCTTTTTGAACAGCTCCGAAAGCGCTTTTTCCTGCTCTTCATTTTTCTCATGCGCTTCCGTCAGGCTGTCGGAGATGTTGGAGTCGATGCGCTTGAATTTCACGCCTTCCTCTTTCGTTTCCAGGAAAGAGATATAGTGCGTGTCCATCATGGTGGGCAGGATCACCGCATTCAGCCCTTGTTCGCGGAACAGGTTGATATATTGTGCTTGCTGGGTTTCATCGGATACATAATACACGTCCTTGTTGTCTTTCCCGTCCAGATAATCGGCGAGCGTGATGTAATTCCCGTCCAAATCCTTATAGATCATAATATCCTTGACGCGGTCATAGAATTTTTCGTCGCGGATGCAGCCGTATTTGATGAAGATGTTGATGTCATCCCAATATTGATTGTAACGCTCCCGCTCCTTCTTAAACAGCTCGGACAGCTTATCCGCCACCTTTTTGGTGATATGGGAGGAAATCTTTTTCACATAGCCGTCGTTTTGTAAAAAGCTTCTGGAGACATTCAGCGGCAAATCCGGGCAGTCGATGACGCCCTTTAACAGCATCAAAAATTCCGGTATCACTTCTTTTACATTGTCCGCCACAAATACCTGATTATTGTACAATTTAATTTGCCCTTCGTTCGCCGCAAATTCGTGGTTGAATTTGGGGAAGTACAGGATGCCTTTCAGGTTGAACGGGAAATCCACGTTCAGGTGGATCCAGAACAGCGGTTCATTGAAATCCATAAATACCTTGGTATAAAATTGCTTGTATTCCTCGTCGGTGCAGTCTTTTGGAGGTTTCATCCAGAGGGGCGTGGTGTCATTGATGGGTTTTGGTGGCTCCGGTTCCTTGCCGTCCTCCGGCTTTGGCTCCTCCTTGCCCACAATTGTCAAATAGATTTCCGTCGGCAGGAAGGAACAGTATTTGTTCAGAATCTGCCGGACGGTGTATTCCTCCAAAAACTCCGCGCTGTCATCGGCGATGTGCAGGGTGATGGTGGTGCCGCGGGTTTGCCGCGTCCCTTCGGACAGGTCGTATTCCATGCTGCCGTCGCAGCTCCATTTTGCTGGTTTCGCCCCCTCCTGATAGGACAGGGAATCGATTTCCACGCGGTCTGCCGGCATGAACGCCGAATAAAAGCCAAGCCCGAAGTGCCCGATGATGCCGCCGTCCTTGTTGTCCTCGTCCTTGTATTTTTCCAGAAAATCGCTGGCGCCCGAAAACGCGATCTGTGTGATGTACTTGTCGATCTCCTCCGCCGTCATGCCGATGCCGTTGTCCTCAATGGTCAGGGTCTTGTGTTCCTTATCCACAATGACGTCCACGCGGAACTGCTCGTCGCCTGATAGCGTTGCCTCGCCGATGCCCGCTAATTTTTTCAGCTTGGTGATTGCGTCGCACCCGTTGGATACCAGTTCCCGCAGGAAGATATCCTTGTCTGAATACAGCCATTTTTTGATAATCGGGAAAATATTCTCCGAGCTGACTGAAATTGTGCCTTTTGCCATATTTCCATCTCCTCATGTGCAAGGGGAAAACGCGCCCCCTTTTATACTTCATCCCTTATTGTAATCTTCCCGGGCGCATTTGTCAACCAAAAATTAGCACTCTTCACAAAAGAGTGCTAATTTTTACAGAATATTCACAAATTACACATATCCATAAATCCCGCGTACCGATACCTCGCCCGACTGGACGGTTTCCAGCTGCCCGTCCCGTTGGATGACCAGTGCGCCATCCGGGGCAATGTCTGTGGCTTCCGCCAGGAGTGTCTCTCCCTTTTTAATGATTTTGACTTCCTTATGCAATGTGACACAAGCGGCTTTGTAATCCGTGCGGATTGCTTCAAAACCGCCCTGCAGGAATTTTTCGTAGAGCGTTTCAAATTCCAACAGTACCGCCTGTACGATGGCTGCCCGCGGATGGGCACTGCCGGTTTCAATGTACAGCGAGGTGGCTTTTTCTGAAAGCGCATCGTCAAAGTGTTCCATGTTCACATTGATGCCGATACCCGTCACCACGTACTCCACCGCCTCAATCTGGGCGGACAGTTCCGTCAAAATCCCGCAGATTTTCCGCCCGCCCACCACGATGTCGTTGGGCCATTTAATCATGGCGGGGGCGCCGTCTAAAAAGCGGTTCAGCCCGTTGCACACCGCCAGCCCCGCCACCAGCGTGATTTCGCAAACCCGTTCCGGCGGCAGGTCTGGTTTTAGCAGCAGGCTCATCCAGATGCCCGTGCCTTTGGGGGAAGCCCAGCCGTTGCCCCGCCGCCCCTTGCCCGCGGTCTGCCGCTCGGCGATGAATAGCGTCCCATCCGGCATATCCGCGTGCCGTTTCGCCAGATTGTTGGTGGAGTCCGTCTCTTCCTCAAAATGGATGGTTTTGCCGATGCATACCGTCTCTAATCCATCGGCAAGCTCCGCCTCCGTCACCACGTCCGGCGTCTGCTCCAGCAGATACCCCCGGTTGGTGACGGAGGTGATGCGGTAACCCTCGCTGCGCAGCTTGGTGATGCCTTTCCACACCGCCGCCCGGGAGACGTGCAGCGTTTCGCTGATTTTCTCGCCCGAGACGAACCCGTCCGCCGCTTTTAATATAGAAAGAATTTCAGATTTCATAGTCATAAGCCTCCGATGGCATTATAATACATTTTGCATGGAAATGCAAATAAATCCCGCCATAAAAAAGTACATATTAATAGTTGACTTTCTGAAAAAAGTGTGATATGATACTTTCAAATTTCATAGAAAAGCGATGATGAAATCCAGTAGGCCATCAATTCGCCGAATAGAGAGCGCTGGTCAGCGGCTGGGAGCCGGCGCGGTTTAATGAGGATGGCTGAACCTTCGTTTCGGAGCTGCACCGGGGAAGTCCGTATGGATGGGTAGTCGGTGCCGGCGGCGTCCGTAAACCGTTAAAAGAGCGCCCGCTTTCGGCGGGAATTTGGGTGGTACCGCGGAATGTTCCGTCCCTTGCATGGCAAGGGACGGTTTTTTTAGGTTTAAGAAAGGATGAAGCACATGAAAGAACAATTACAGGCTATTAAGGCTAATGTGGAGGAATTACTGCAAAAGGCCGCATCGCCGGAAGAACTGGAGCGCATCCGCATCCAGTATCTGGGGAAAAAGGGCGAGCTGACGGCGGTGTTAAAGGGCATGGGGAAGCTTTCGGCGGAGGAGCGGCCGGTTATCGGCGCGCTGGCAAATGAAATCCGGGATTTCCTCGGCAGTGCGCTGGATGCGAAAAAAGCGGAACTGGAAGCGCAGCTGCAGGCTGAAAAGCTGCAGCAGGAGGTGCTGGATGTGACGATGCCGGGCCGGAAGCGGGCCGCAGGCAGCCTCCATCCATTGACGCAGGTCATGAACGAGGTACAGGACATCTTTATCGGCATGGGCTTTCAGATTGCAGAAGGGCCGGAAGTGGAGTACGATTATTACAACTTCGAGGCGCTGAATATCCCGAAAAACCATCCTGCGCGGGACACGCAGGACACCTTTTATATAGAAGAAGACATCGTGCTGCGGACGCAGACCTCGTCGATGCAGGTGCGGGTGATGGAGCAGCAGAAGCCGCCCATCCGCGTCATCGCGCCGGGCAGGGTGTACCGCAGCGATGCGGTGGACGCAACCCATTCCCCTGTGTTCCACCAGATCGAGGGCTTGGTGGTGGATAAGGGCGTCACCATGGCTGACTTAAAGGGGACGCTGGAGGTCTTTGCGAAATCGCTCTACGGCGGGGAGGCCAAGGTGCGGTTCCGCCCGCATCATTTCCCATTCACAGAGCCATCAGCGGAGATGGATATCTCCTGCTTTGTCTGCGGGGGCGAAGGCTGCCGGGTCTGCAAGGGCGAGGGCTGGATCGAGATCCTCGGCTGCGGCATGGTGCACCCAAAGGTGCTGGCCAACTGCGGCATCGACCCGGAGGTCTATTCCGGGTTCGCGTTTGGCGTGGGGCTGGAACGCATTGCCATGCGGCGGTATGACATCGATGACCTGCGGTTGTTCTTCGAGAACGATTTGCGGTTTTTGAAGCAATTCTGAAATGGATAAGATTATGATCGTCGGTTTTTCCGGCGCGGGGAAATCCACGCTGGCGCGAAAGCTTGGGGAGCTGCTCTCCATAGAACCCATCCACATGGATGCATTATTTTGGAAGCCCAATTGGGTGGAGAGCACCGTGGAGGAGGTCAATGCCAAGCTGCGGCCGGTACTGGCGCAGGAGCGCTGGATCGTTGAAGGCGCCTATAGAAAAATGCTGTACCGGGAGCGGATGGAGCAATGCGACACTTTAATTTTTCTGGATTTCAACCGGTTTTTATGCTTTTACCGGGTGGTGAAGCGGCGGTGGATGTACCATCGTAAAACCCGCCCCGATATGGGCGCGGGCTGCCATGAAAAGCTGGATTTGGAGTTTGCAAAATGGGTGCTGTTGGAAGGCCGGAAGAGGCGAAAGCAGTTTTACAGGGAACTTGCGGGCCTTAAAAAGAAGCGGGTCTATATTTTTCATTGCCCGCGGCAGGTGGAACATTTTTTAAAACAAGCAGAGAGGAATGAGAAGCAATGAAAGTGCCAATGAGTTGGTTCAATGATTATACGGATATCACAGGGGTCACGCCCCATGAATATGCCCACGCGCTGACGATGACGGGCTCTAAGGTCGAGGGCGTGGAGCATCTTGGGAAAGAGATTGAAAATGTTGTCACTGGGAAAATATTGGAGATAAAGCCCCACGAGGATTCCGACCATCTGGTGATTTGCCAGGTGGACGTGGGCGGCGAAACGCTGCAGATCGTCACGGGCGCACCCAATGTGAAGCCGGGGCAGATCGTGCCGGTGGCGAAGCATCAGTCCAGGCTGCCGGGCGGCGTGACCATTAAAAAGGGCAAGCTGCGGGGCGTGGAATCCAACGGGATGCTCTGCTCCCACGAGGAACTGGGGCTGACTGCGGCGGATTTGGGGTATGAGCCGGAATATGGGATTTTAATCCTGCCGGAGGATACGGAAATCGGGATGGACATCCGGGATGTGTTCGGTTTGAACGAAGAAGTGGTGGAGTTTGAGATCACCTCCAACCGCCCGGATTGCTTCAGCGTGATCGGCCTGGCCCGCGAGACGGCGGTGACGTTTAAAAAGCCGTTCAACGTGCCAAAGCCGCAGTTCCATGAGAATGGCGAAAACATCAGCGATACGTTGTCTGTCGAGGTGCAAAATCCGGAAAAATGCCTGCGGTATTGCGCCAAGATGGTGAAAAATGTGAAAATCGGGCCGTCGCCCAAGTGGCTGTCCGCCCGCCTGCGGGCCTGCGGCATTCGTTCCATTAACAATATTGTGGATATCACCAACTACATCCTGCTGGAATACGGCCAGCCCATGCACGCCTTTGACCTGCGTGATTTGGAGGGGCAGAAAATCGTGGTGCGCGATGCGGCGGATGGCGAAGTGATCAAAACGCTGGATGAGCAGGACAGGACGCTGACCGCAAACGATTTGGTGATCGCAGACGGCAAAAAAGCGGTGGCCATCGCAGGCGTGATGGGCGGTTTCAATTCGGAGGTCAAGGACGATACCACCACCGTGGTATTTGAATCCGCCACCTTTGACGGGGCCAGCGTACGCCTGACGGCCCAGCGGGTGGGCCTGCGGACAGAAGCCTCCTCCCGGTATGAAAAGGGGCTTGACCCCAACAACACCGTGCCTGCGGCAGAGCGGGCGTGTGAACTGGTGGAGCTGCTGGGCTGCGGCGAGGTCGTCGGCGGCATCATTGACGTGAAGGGCAATATACAGGATCCAAAGCCGCTTGCCTTCCGGCCGGAGTATATCAATGCATTTTTGGGCACGGATATCCCGGCGGCGGATATGAGTTCTTATTTAGAAGCTTTGGAATTTGAAGTGGATCCGGAACAGCAGATGGTCACAGCGCCGTCCTTCCGCCCGGATATCCAGTGCGAGGCGGATGTGGCGGAAGAGGTGGCGCGGATATACGGATATGAGAACATCCCGACCACATTGATCAAGGGGGAGACCACGCAGGGAGGCCGTTCGCCGCGGCAGCGGGCGCGGGCGCAGATCAACAGCCTGCTGGCGGCGCAGGGGATGCATGAAATCTGCACGTACACCTTTGTCAGCCCCGCCATGTTTGACAAGCTGTACGTCCCTGCGGACAGCCCGCTGCGGCAGGTGGTGAAAATTACCAATCCGCTGGGCGAGGACACCTCCGTCATGCGGACGACAACCATCGGCGGCATGCTGGAAATCTTGGCGCACAATTTCAACCACCGCAATGAAGAAGCGAAGCTGTTTGAAATTGGAAAAAATTATGTCCCTACAGAGCCGGGCAAGCTGCCGGAGGAGCCGGAAGTGCTGACGCTGGGGATGTATGGCAATGTGGATTTTTACGATATAAAGGGCGCGCTGGAGGCGCTGTTCCAGCATTTGCGGGTGCAGGATGTGCGCTATGCGGCGGTTTCCGATAACCCGTCGTTCCATCCGGGCCGCACGGCAAAAATTACAGCCGGCGGCGCGGAACTGGGGATTGTGGGCGAAATTCATCCGAACGTGTGCAAGAATTTTGAAATCGGCGTCCCGTGCTATGTGGCGGAGATCAGCTTTGATGCGCTGTACGCCCATATGGGGCATGAGATTAAATATAAGCATCTGCCGAAGTTCCCGGCAGTGACGCGGGACATCGCGGTATTGGTGGATAAGGCGGTCCCGGTGGCCGCGCTGGAGGACGTTATGAAGAAGCGCGCGGGCAAACTGCTGGATACGATACAGTTATTCGACGTTTACGAAGGCGACCGGATCCCCGCGGACAAGAAGAGTGTGGCATACGCAATTTCCTTCCGCGCGGCGGACCGGAGCCTGACAGGCGAGGAAGTAAACGCGGTTATGGAAAAAATCGTAAAAAATTTGGAAAGCGATTTGGGCGCGCAGCTGCGGCAATAAAAACAGGGGCCAAAGCCCCTGTTTTTATTTGAAAAAATATAATAGGATTTGTAAAATTGTCTATAATAACTATAAATCTTACCTTATTTCTAAACTATTGACATTTTTGGTCAAATTATATAAAATGGACAATAGGAAAAGGAATAAATGTGTGATAAAATTTTAACAATCTCTATTGACATTTCGCGGGGAATCGCGTATAATGTATATAGAGATTGATAAATAATTAACAATCTGGGTTTGATATTAAAGGAGGAGCAAATTATGCCGGAAAAGAAAATCGACGTAAACAAAATGATCGATGAGCTCGTGGAAAAAGCGCAGGTCGCATTGAACGAGTTCATGAAACTGGACCAGCAGCAGGTTGACGACATCGTGCAGGCAATGACCCTGGCGGGCCTTGATAAGCACATGGAGCTTGCAAAAATGGCTGTTGACGAAACAGGCCGCGGCGTTTATGAGGACAAAATCACAAAAAACATGTTCGCCACAGAATATGTGTACCACTCCATCAAATATGAAAAGACGGTAGGCGTTATTGAATCGAGCGATTTGGAGGATTATGAAGTAATCGCGGAGCCGGTGGGCGTCGTTTGCGGCGTTACTCCTGTAACAAACCCGACGTCTACAACGCTGTTTAAATCCATCATCTCTGTAAAGGCGCGCAACCCGATCATCTTTGGCTTCCATCCGAATGCGCAGAAATGTTCTGTGGAAGCGGCGCGGATCGTATATGAAGCGGCGGTAAAAGCCGGTGCGCCCGAAAATTGTATCCAATGGATTGAATATCCGTCTATCGAGGCGACCAATGCGCTGATGAACCATCCGGGCGTGGCGCTGGTATTGGCAACAGGCGGCAGCGGTATGGTAAAAGCGGCGTATTCCACAGGGAAACCGGCCTTGGGCGTCGGCCCCGGGAACGTGCCCTGCTACATTCATAAGAGCGCGGATTTGGAGCAGGCTGTCACGGACCTGATCCTGTCCAAGAGCTTTGACAACGGTATGATTTGTGCTTCCGAGCAGGCGGCGATTGTCGACAAGGAAATCGCGGCTGATTTTGAGAAGCTGATGACAAAGCATGGCTGCTATTTTGTAAATAAAAAAGACATCAAAGCGCTGAGTGATTACTGCATCAACAGCGAAAAAGGCGCAGTAAATCCTGCCATTGTTGGGAAATCCGCCACATGGATTGCAGAGCAGGCAGGCATCAGCGTGCCGGCGGGGACAAAGATTTTGATTGCAAAGCTGGATGGCGTTGGCCCCAAATATCCGCTTTCAAGGGAAAAGCTGAGCCCTGTCCTGGCTTATTTCGTGGTTGACAGCGAAGATATGGCAATTGAACGTGCGGAACAGATGCTGGAATTCCACGGTTTGGGGCACTCTGCGGTCATTCATGCGAAGGATGAGGAGTTGATTCAACGGTACTCCAATGCGATGAAGGCGAGCCGTTTGATTGTGAACGCGCCATCCTCCCACGGGGCAATTGGTGATATATACAACACAAATATGCCGTCCTTGACACTGGGCTGCGGCAGCTACGGCGGCAACTCTGTCAGCGGCAATATCACAACCTCAAACCTGATCAACAGGAAGAGAGTGGCAAAGAGGAGGGTCAATATGCAGTGGTTCAAGGTGCCTGACAGAATCTATTTTGAAAACAATTCCATTCAGTATCTGGAAAAAATGCCGAATATTTCAAGGGCATTTATCGTAACAGACCCCGGTATGGTCACATTGGGATATGTTGATAAAATTTTGTACTATTTGAGAAAACGCACGGAGCATGTCCACTGCGAAATCTTCTCAGAGGTAGAGCCTGACCCGTCCATTGAAACCGTGCAAAAGGGCGCGGAGATGATGAAGACCTTTAAGCCGGACGTGATTATCGCCCTGGGCGGCGGCAGCGCCATGGACGCGGCGAAGGGCATGTGGCTGTACTATGAATATCCGGAGGAGAACTTCAACGCGCTGCGCCTGCGGTTCCTGGATATCCGGAAGCGTGCTTATAAATTCCCGAAGATGGGCAAACAGGCAAAACTGGTTGCAATCCCGACCACCAGCGGTACGGGCAGCGAGGTGACGAGCTTTGCCGTCATTTCCGATAAGAAGAACAACATGAAATACCCGTTGGCGGACTATGAGCTGACGCCGGACGTTGCAATTATTGACCCGCAGTTCGTAATGACAGTGCCGCAGCGTGTCACGGCGGACACCGGCATGGACGTATTGACCCATGCGATTGAAGCATATGTTTCCGTCATGGCGTCCGACTATACGGACGGCCTTGCAATGAAAGCGATCCAGCTGGTATTTGAATATCTGCCGCGCGCTTATAAGGATGGTGCGAAGGACAGCCTGGCGCGGGAAAAGATGCACAATGCAAGCTGTATCGCAGGTATGGCGTTCACCAATGCATTCCTGGGCTTGAACCACTCCATCGCCCATAAGATCGGCGGGGAGTACCATGTGCCCCATGGCCGTGCAAATGCCGTATTGCTGCCGCATGTCATTGAATACAATGCGACAGAGCCGTCTAAGTTTGTGTCCTTCCCGAAATATGGAAAGTGGGTCGCGGACAAAAAGTATGCGGAAATTGCGAAATATCTGGGCCTGCCGGCAAAGACAACCGAAGAGGGCGTCCAGAGCCTCTTGAAAGCGATCCGCGATTTGATGAAGAGCATGGATATGCCAATGACATTTGCGGAATGCGGCGTTGATGAAAAGGAATATATGGAGAAGCTGCATGACATTGCTAACAAGGCGTTTGAAGACCAGTGCACCACAGCGAATCCGCGGCTGCCGCTGGTAACGGAAATTGAAGACATCATGAAGAAGGCTTATAAATAAAAAAGTGCGCGAAAGCGCACTTTTTTTATTCTTGCATTATATATTTTTTTATGATATGATAGGTTTGTGATGAAAACGAAATAAATATCGGGCTCCAAAAAGGAGGTCTCTATTTTATGTATTTAGTC
>DVND01000018.1 GCA_018714645.1 Candidatus Avimonoglobus intestinipullorum | reverse complement strand
CCCTTTTCGTTCCAATACACATGTAACATTTTATACCTATTGGATTTTTTTGTCAACCTATATGATGAAAAAAAACGGTAGTTCTGCCGCTTTGCCCATAAAAGACGAAAAAGCATCGGGCACCGATGCTTTTAGGCTTGATATGTATAGGATAAAAGGGTAGAATGTGTAATTTCCTTCTACGCTTATTATTATAGCATAGTAATTTTAAAAATGCAAGCCTTTTTTTCGAATATCTTGCGTTTTTTTTAATTTTTTTCTTTCCTATACACAATATATTCCGTATTTTCTGTTCCCGCGGGAAAAAATGGGATTCTGCGCCCTCACGCAAACACCATTTGCACCAAAACCATGTACAACACCGTCCCGCAGGCGATGCTCAGCAGCATATTGTGCCGCCACTTATGGAGCGCAATCACCGCCAAGACGCTGAGCGCTTCCGGCAGCCCGTAAGGATATTGAAACACCTGCACGCCCCTCAGGCAATACACCACCAGCATGCCCATGATTGCATAAGGCAGAAATTCGCCCAGATAAGAGATAAAAGCGGGCGCCTTCCGTTTTCCGCCGAATACGGCAAAAGGGAGCAGCCGCGTCAGAAAAGTGACCGCAGCAACAGCCAGGACGGTCAGCAGGGATTGCCCAAAGTCAAGCCGCACGGGAAACACCCCCTTTGATCCGGTCCTGCGCCGCAAACAGCGCCAAAAGTATCAGCAGCATTGCAGGGATCAAGAACCGTTCCGCACCAAACACCAGTACGCACAGCACGCTGATCCCCACGCCCGCCGCCGCCGGGATATGGGTTTTTGCCTTCTCCCATTGCTCCACAAAAATCACCACGAACAGCGCGGTCATGGCAAAATCGATCCCCGTGGTGTCAAACCGCAGAAACTTGCCGCATACCCCGCCCAGCACGGAGCCGGCAATCCAATAGAACTGATCCAACAGGGAGACCCAGAAATCGTATCCCGCTTCATCCTCCACGCCCGCCGGCGGCTGGGCGCATAATAGCGAATAGGTTTCGTCCGACAGGGAAAAAATCATATAAAGCTTTTTTTTACCCATATTCTGAAACTTTGTAATCATGGACAAGCCGTAAAACAGGTGCCGCGCATTCACGCTCAGCGTCACCAACACCGCCTGGGCAATACTGAACGGGCCGGTCAGCAGCCCAATCATCACAAACTGCATGCTCCCCGCGTAGACAATGCCGCTCATCAGCAGCGCCCACCAGGCGCCGTATCCATTCTCATGCAGCAAAATCCCAAACGCCATCCCCAAAAATAAATACCCCGCCATTACGGGAATAGTGGCTTTTGCCGCCAATTTCAGCGTTTTTATATCAATCCGCCCTTTCTTTGCACAAAAATCAAGAAAATTATAGCACTTTTTTCTGTTTTTTACAACAGTTGATTTTATCTGTGGGTTTTGGTATAATTTTTCTTGAAAAGAAGGTGTGCATTTTGGAACTTTTTATTTTTTATAACGTCTTAAATAATGAGGCGTTAAAATACCTTGCAGCAGGCGACAACCTGAACGTGATGCGAAGGCTGATTGCTTTTTCCGAAACCGAGGGCGTCACAGATGCACCGTTGACCGAATTGATCGTGTCGTTACTCGCAAACGATGAGAACATCGTGGCGGCTTTGGCCCGGGAACACAAGCACATCGGCAGCGACCTATACAGGATTGCGTGCGCAGACCTGGAACAACTGCTTGCGTTGGCCCAAGAGCATTCCGGCCTGCAATACCGCAATTCGAAAAACGCGTCGAAGTTCACCGAGGTCTATAACGTTTCAATCAAAAACATGACGCTGGCAAAATCCCCGCAGGAGCTTTTGGATTTGCTCATCGAGCATTACAAAACGCTCGGCGGAGGGATTTTTGCCAAGTACATAGCCTTCCGGTTCGACGGGACGCTGGAAGGCATTGAACAGATAGACCGGGAGGTGACGTTCGACTCCCTCATCGGCCTCGAACACCAGAAGCAGGTGCTTTTGGAAAACACAAAAGCGCTCATAGACGGGCGGCGGGCAAACAATGTCCTCCTGTTCGGCGACCGCGGAACGGGGAAATCCTCGTCTGTGAAAGCGCTTTTGAACCATTTCTGCGGCGACGGGCTGCGGATCATCGAGACGCAGAAACCGCAAATCTGCAAGCTGCCGGCTTTGATCAAAGAGCTGGCAGCGCATCCGCAGAAATTTATCATCTATTTAGACGACCTGTCTTTCGAGCAGCAGGACGCGGAATACAAGGCGCTGAAAATCGTTATGGACGGCCAATTGCAGCCGCTCCCGGACAACGTGTTGATTTACGCGACCTCTAACCGCAAGCATTTGGTCAAAGAAAGCTGGGCCGACCGCGAAGGCGGCGACATCCATAAAAACGATAATATGCAGGAGACGCTGTCGCTGGCGGAACGGTTCGGCATCAGTCTCGTGTTCTCCTCGCCCAACCAGAAAGAGTATCTGCACATCGTGGCGGAGCTCTTGAAACGGCGCAACATCGAAATGGACGCTGATATCGAAAAACAGGCGATCATCTGGCAGATGAACTATGGCAGCAAATCCCCCAGATGCGCCACACAATTTGTACATGCGCTTCAAAAAGGAGGAACATTATGAAAAAATTTTTACAAATCCTATTGGTCCTGTGTATGATTTTCTCCATCCTGCCGGCAAGCGCGGCAGAGACGGTGTATCAAGACCAAAACATGACCATTGTTCAGGAAAACGGCACTTACAGGCTGTCAGAACTCAGCTTTAGGACCATTGCGGCAGAAGAATCCGCCGTATTCATCACATATACGCCGGACAATGCGGTATATGCGGTGGCGGCCGCCGCGGTCACAACCGCCGACGGAAGCTCCAGCGCGCAGCCGAACCTGGCGCTACCGCAGGACTTAAAATTCATCGTAAAGGCCTATTTCCCCACGCAAAATGCGATTTTGACAGCGGCGGATACCACGGAAGAGGGCATACAGCCCTCCGAACCGACCGCGGAGCCCACCGCTTCCCCGTCGCCCGCTCCAACAGCGACGCCGGACGCTTCTTATCCGCCGGTTTATGACACTGCGGCGGTGGCAATGCAAGCGTTTATGGTGGTGGACGAGATTAATGCAACAGTCGCAGAGGACGGCGATACCGTCTATGCCTTAAAGGCCCTTTATCAGGGCCGGGAAATTGAAGTCACTGTCCCGGACGATACCACCCTCGCTTCCGCACCGGATGTGGAATCCCATCTGGCGGGCGCGTCCGTATCCGCTTTGCAGGAAGGCGACGTCATCTACTGCACCTATTCCTTCGGCGGGCGCCTGACGGACATTGATTTGATTTACCGCCCGCAAAGTGCGGATATCATCACCTCCGAGGAGGATTTCGGAGCAAATTTTGAACGGCTGTTCACCGCCGGCGGCACGGTGGCCGAGCGCTGGCCCGCCATCAGCTACGGCTCTGACCGGTTTCACGATAACCAGTACGCCTTTGGGCTGATTAAAGACAACCTCCGCGGGAATGCGCTGGTACTGGCAAACAAAACCGGCCTGGCGGAAAATGACCTGGAACTGGACCTGCTGGACGGCACCATCGTATACGTCTATGACCACACCCTGCGCGACAAGCTGTATATCGGCACCGCGGCGGACATCCTGAAGTCGGAAATCCCAAATTCCGCCAAAGATGAGGACGATAACATCATTGCGTGGGACACGGATACAATTTATAACTACGCACTGGTACGGACAAATGACGGCGTTGTGATGGACATGATCGTATTCTTAAATTACAATGCATAACAATAAAAAAACAGGCTTATGCCTGTTTTTTTATTGGATATGAACCATATCCATGTATAAGGGAAGGGATGGGATGGACACTATTCTGTCCTGTCATTTTTCACTTTAATAATATATTCAACGCCCCAGTCATAGCTGTTTTGCTGCATGTCCGCTTCCACGCCACTGCTGCGCATGATATCCAGCGCCTGCCGCACCGTGTTCGTAAACATGCGAATGTCCTTGAAAGCGGAAATTTTAATTTTCTGATTGGATTTCGGCTTTTCTGCCAGCATTTTTTTCACCAGTTCTTCGCTCTGCTGCACATTCATGCGCTGCTGGCAAATGATGCGGACTGCCTCCAATTGCATGTCCTCGTCTTTTAGATTGAGCAGCGCCCTTGCGTGCCGCTCCGACAAATCAAAATCCCGCACCATCTTCTTAACGCGGGGCGCCAGCCGCAGCAGGCGCAGCTTATTGGCGATGGTGGACTGGCTTTTCCCAAGCTTGCGCGCCAGGTCGTCCTGGGTCATACCCTGCTCGCGGATAAGCCGCTGATAACCCTCCGCAATTTCAAAAAAGCACAAATCCTCCCGCTGGAGATTTTCCAAGAGCGCCAGCAGCGCCGATTTTTCCGTATCCGCATTCATCACAATGGCGGGGATGGTTTCCATGCCGATGTTCTCCGCCGCCCGAAACCGCCGTTCGCCCGCAATGATCTCATACCCATAGCGCACCTTGCGCACCGTGATCGGCTGGATGACGCCAAACTCTTCGATGGAGGCCGAAAGCTCCTCCAGGCTGTTGCTGTCAAAATGCTTCCGGGGCTGGTTGGGGTTCGGCCTGATGTCACAAAGCGGGATGTCCACAACCCGCATTCTGTCGTTGTATTTTCTGATGACCTCTAACATTTGGGGAATATCCTTTCTCATCAAACAGGCCAGGGGCGGCCCGGGTCCGGGCCGCAATCCGTCCTGTTTGTTTCGGTGTGGTGGAAGGTGTAAGGCAAATCGTTTAGAGTGGGGGTAGCACTTTTTCATAACATGGAAAAATTCCAAAATGAGGTTATAATTGGGAGCTTATCCTCATATGTTATTGTTAGGAACTAAACAATTCGCCTTACATGTATGATTATAACACAATATTCCAAAAATGGAAGAAAAACCGTTCGACCGAAAACCACAGCAACTTTATTTCTTTGCGGATTTTTTCAAATTATAACAGGTATCGATAGGGCTTTTTGATGGAATTCCCGCTTTCCTGGGATATTGCATCGGAGTTTGTCTTACTTTTTTTACAATGATAATCCTATGGGACAGCTCCGAAAAGGGAATTTTCGCCTCAAACACAGATTCCACCGCCCCGCCCAGAATATGGATCGCCCGTTTTGCGCCCTCCAGCTCTTCATCAGCCAGAGGGCCTTTTAACGCCAGGAACCGCCCGCCGGGTTTCAAAAACGGCAGGCACAGCTCCGACAAGACCGTCATGTTTGCCACCGCACGGGATACCACCGTATCAAATTGCTCCCGCATCCGCCGGCCGCCGTCCTCCGCCCGGGCATGCACAAACTCCACGTTCTCCAGCGCCAGCCGTTCCGCCACCGCCTCCAAAAACATCAGCCGTTTTTGGAGGGAATCCAGTAGCGTCAGCCGGATATCCGGCCGTACAATTTTCAGCACCACCCCCGGGAATCCCGCCCCCGTCCCAACATCGATAACGCGTCCCTTTACATGGCCTGTCCCAACAGCCGTCATACTGTCCAAAAAGTGCTTTACGGCGATGCCTTCATCATCGGTGATCGCCGTCAGGTTCATTTTTCCGTTCCATTCCTTCAGCAGCGCCGCATATTCCAGCAACTGCGCCGTCTGTCTTTCATTTAGACGGATCCCCAGCTCCGCCGCGCCTTGTATCAATAACTCTTTCATCTGCAACTCCCTCTGATTTCTAATACTATCCCTATTATACCGTATCCGCGCACATTTGGCAATAAACCTTGCAATAAACCGCTGTTTGCGGTACAATAAATAAAAGGAGATTTGCTTATGTACGGATACGAATTGTTTCATGAAGAACTGATGAAGCCGCTGATCCATGCGGCGCAGCACAATGAAGCCGGCCACGCCTATATTTTTGAAGGCGCGCCCGGCCTGTTCAAGCACAATGCGGCGCAGCTGTTTGCTGCCGCGCTGACCTGCCTGTCCCCCGCTTCCGCGCCCTGCGGGCAATGCGCCGCCTGCGTGAAGTCCAAAAGCGGCACCAACCCCGACATCATCCATGTCAATTCCGGCGGCAAAAAAAGCATCAGTGTGGACACCATCCGCGGCCTGCTGTCCGGCGCTTACGTCAAACCCTTCGAGGCCAACAAAAAGGTCTACATCATAGAGGATGCGCCCTCCATGACAGAGCAGGCGCAGAACGCCTTTTTAAAGCTGTTAGAGGAACCGCCCGCCTACGCCGTGTTCATTTTGATTGCCTCCAATTCCGCCATGCTCCTGCAAACGGTGCTGTCGCGGTGCAGCATCATCCGGTTTGAGCCGATCAGCGACGACGCGGTGCGCGCTTATATCCGGCGCGCCTTCCCCGATGAAACAGGGCGGCTGGAGCTGCTGGTCAAATATGCCCGCGGGATCCCGGGTGCGCTTTCCGATATCATCGGCGACCCGGATTTTGAACAACTGCGCACGGAGGCCCTGGCAAAAATCCCCGCGCTGTTTTCCAAACGCCTGCTGTCCGCCTATGCCATCAGTGATTTTTTGGAGGCGCACAAGGACCGGGCGGAACTGATTTTGGAATTCTGGCTCCAGTTCATCCGTGACGTTATGCTGGAACAGCAGGGCAACAGCGCCTCCATTTTGAATGT
>DVND01000017.1 GCA_018714645.1 Candidatus Avimonoglobus intestinipullorum | reverse complement strand
GGGATACAGATGAAAGAAATATATGAGGATATCAAAAAATCGCAGCGGATTGTGGTAAAAGTCGGCACATCGACGCTGATTTACGATACGGGCAAAATCAATTTAAAACGCATGGACCAATTGGCAATGGTGCTGTCCGACCTGCACAACCAGGGCAAGGAAATCATCCTGGTTTCCTCCGGTGCCGTGGGAGTCGCCGTGGGGAAGATGAGCATGGCGGAGCGGCCGAGGGAAACACGGGTGAAGCAGGCGCTGGCGGCTGTTGGGCAGTGTGAGCTGATGTTTTTGTATGACAAATTCTTTTCTGATTACAATAACACGGTGGCGCAGATCCTGCTGACCAGGGACGATATTGCGATCCCGCGGCGTAAGCGGAATACGCAGAACACGATCCACGCCCTGTTGGAACTGGGGATTATCCCGGTCATCAATGAGAACGACACAGTGTCCATCGACGAGCTTGAAATTGGCGACAATGATATCTTGTCTGCATATGTGGCAAAGATGATTGACGCGGATTTGCTGGTGCTGTTTTCAGACATTGACGGGCTGTACGACGCCGATCCCCATGTGAATCCGGATGCGAAGCTGGTGCCGGTGGTGTATGACGTGGAGCAGGTGCGTTATGCGGCAGGCGGCGCAGGCACTGCCCGGGGTACGGGCGGCATGGTGACAAAGCTCAACGCTGCGGAGGCCGCCACGGAGGCCGGCATCCATATGGTGATTGCAAATGGGTCGGATATTTCAAGATTGTATGGGATTTTAGACGGGAACAGCGAGGGGACGCTGTTTGTTTCCAAAAATTATAGAAATTGTGAAGCGGAAGAAGGCAGGCGGTAAGATGACAGAGGAATTGCAAAGAAAAGGCGCGGCAGCGAAGGCTGCGGCGCTGAAGCTGGTTTCCGTATCCACGGAGACAAAAAACAAGGCGCTTTTGCAGATTGCGGACGCGCTGGAACAGCATGCGGGCTGGCTGATTGGGGAAAACAAAAAGGATTTGGAGCAGGCGCGCCAAAACGGCATGAAGGACGCGATGATCGACCGCCTGACGCTGACAGAAGAGCGGATTGGCGGCATTGCGGACGGCGTGCGGCAGGTGGTGGGATTAAAAGACCCCATTGGCGAGACCGTCAAGGAGTGGACGCGCCCCAATGGATTGGTGATTGCGCAAAAGCGGGTGCCCATGGGCGTCATCGCAATCATTTATGAATCCAGGCCGAATGTGACGGTGGATGCGGCGGCGCTGTGCTTGAAAACCTCCAACGCAGTAATCCTGCGCGGCGGCAAGGAGGCGATCCATTCCAACGTGGCGCTGATGAAGGTCATGCAGGACGCAGCATACGCGGCGGGCATCCCGGAGGGGAGTATGGACGTCATTGAAGATACGGCCCGCGAGACTGCGACGCAGCTGATGCGGATGAAGGGGTATGTAGACCTGTTGATCCCCCGCGGGGGGGCCGGGCTGATCCGTTCCGTTGTGGAAAACGCCACGGTGCCGGTGGTGGAAACGGCGGCGGGCAACTGCCATGTGTATGTGGACGGCGACTGCGACCAGCAGATGGCGCTGGATATCGTTATGAACGCAAAGGTGAGCCGCCCGTCCGTGTGCAATGCGGCGGAGACGCTGCTGATAGACCAACGCATTGCGGCGGAATTTTTGCCGAAGATTGTGCGCGCGCTGCAGGAACAGCATGTTGAAATCCGCGGATGCGATGCGTGCCGGGCCATCTGCCCGGGGTTAAAGCCCGCCACGGAAGAGGATTGGTACACGGAATATAACGACTATATCCTGGCGGTGAAGATCGTGGACGGCGTGGACGCGGCGATTGCGCACATCAATCAGTACAATACCAAGCATTCCGAGGCAATTGTCACCAGCAATACCGAACACGCGGAACGGTTTTTAAACGAGGTGGATGCGGCGGCCGTGTATGTGAATGCGTCCACGCGCTTCACGGACGGCTTTGAATTCGGGTTCGGCGCGGAGATCGGTATCAGCACCCAGAAGATGCACGCCCGCGGGCCGATGGGCCTGGAGCAGCTGACCTCCATGAAATATGTGATCCATGGGACGGGGCAGGTCCGGTAAACGGCCCGGAAAGAGGGGGAACTATATGAATGTATTGTGTATTGGGAACAGTTTTTCGCAGGATGCAACCCGGTACCTGCACCAGATTGCAGAGGCGGCCGGGGATGCGCTGAAGGTTGTCAACCTCTATATCGGCGGCTGCCCGCTCAGGCGGCATTATAACAACATTTTAGAGGATGCCAAAGCCTATGCGATGGAGTTTAACGGCGTGAACACGGGTTTTTTTGTTTCCATCAAGGAGGCGCTGCTCAGCGATGAATGGGACGCGGTGACGATGCAGCAGGTCAGCAGCCAGAGCGTGCAGTATAGCACGTATCAGCCTTATTTGACGGCGCTGGCGGCGTATGTGAAAAAATGCGCCCCGAAGGCGCGGCAATTGCTGCATCAGACCTGGGCGTATGAACAGGGCAGCCAGCGGCTGTGCGAAGAATTAGGATATAAAACGAGGCAGGAGATGTATCAGGATTTGGCGGGTGCGTACCGGCAGGCGGCGGAGGACATCAGCGCCGACGGTATCATCCCTTCCGGCTATGCGTTTGAGTGCGCAGCATATAATGGGCTGGAGCGGTTGCACCGGGATACCTACCATGCGTCGCTGGGCGCGGGCAGGGCTTTGCTGGGATTTTTGTGGTACGGCTTTTTGACCGGGAAGGACATTGACGCTGTGGAGTTTCATGGATTTGACGAGCCTGTCGGCGATGCGGATTTGGCGTTGATCAAAAAATCCGCCAAGCAGGCCTTGGAAGAATATTGTTAGCTTTATAAATCCCTATGCGGGCGCTGCATAGGGATTTTATATGCTGTTTGAGAAACTCTGTAGACTGACCCGAAAGAAGGAAAGCTATTTGAGAAACTGTTTGAAAATTGCTGTGAGTATTAATCACCTTTTGCATGCCCATAAAATTGTCTAAATTTATAAAAAAGATGGTTAATGGCGTACGGTTGTCAAAGAAAGCGTGACTTTCCGCGAAAGGGGAGATACGGTGGTGCGAGCGACTGATTTTTTGTGCAAGCACAAAAAATCAGAGCAAGCAAAGCTTGCTCTGACGATGGTGCGGATAAGAGGACTTGAACCTCCACGATGTTGCCATCACT
>DVND01000213.1 GCA_018714645.1 Candidatus Avimonoglobus intestinipullorum | reverse complement strand
GGGGCAAAAAAATATTTTCGGACAAACTGTAAAGGTCACGGAAATGCAGTCCGAGGGGGGTGCAGCAGGAACCGTACACGGCTCCCTGACAGCAGGCGCGCTGACAACGACCTATACCGCATCCCAAGGGTTGCTCTTGATGATCCCGAACATGTATAAAATCGCGGGCGAGCTGCTCCCCTGCGTATTCAATGTATCTGCACGGACGCTGGCTTCCCATGCGCTGTCGATTTTCGGCGACCATCAGGACGTGATGGCCTGCCGCCAGACCGGCTTCGCGATGCTGGCTTCCACAAACCCGCAGGAAGCAATGGATTTGGCTGCAGTTGCGCATTTATCCACAATTAAGAGCAGCGTCCCGTTCCTGCATTTCTTCGACGGCTTCCGGACCTCCCACGAGTACCAGAAGGTCGCTTGCTGGGATTACGATACCTTGGCCGGCATGGTGGACAAGGATGCCTTAAACGCATTCCGCCGCCGTTCCCTGAACCCGGAACATCCGGCACAGCGCGGTACCGCCCAGAACCCGGACGTATTCTTCCAGGCAAAGGAAGCGGTGAACAAGTATTATGATGCAGTTCCCGCTGTTGTGGAAGAATACATGGACATGGTGAACAAGGAAATCGGTTCCGATTATAAGCTGTTCAACTACTATGGCGCTCCGGACGCAGAGCACATCATCATCGCGATGGGTTCCGCATGTGACACCATCTGCGAAACTGTGGACTACCTGAACGCAAACGGCCAGAAGGTCGGC
Source organism: Candidatus Avimonoglobus intestinipullorum (assembly GCA_018714645.1). Lineage (GTDB taxonomy): Bacteria > Bacillota > Clostridia > UBA1381 > UBA1381 > Avimonoglobus > Avimonoglobus intestinipullorum. The sequence goes on along the minus strand of DVND01000213.1, from coordinate 26,132 downwards.
ATGATCAAGGTACGCCTGTATAGGCCGTTCTCCGCAAAGCACCTGATCGACGCAATCCCGGAAACAGTCAAGAAAATCAGCGTTCTGGACAGGACCAAAGAATCCGGCGCTGTGGGCGAACCGCTGTATCTGGACGTTGTGGCTGCGCTGCGGGAGTCCAAGTTTGCAACTGTTGAAATTGTTGGCGGACGCTATGGCTTGGCTTCTAAAGATACCACGCCGGCGCAGATTATCGCTGTTTACAAAAATAAGGATAAAAAGCACTTCACCATCGGTATCAACGACGATGTGACCCATCTGTCCCTGCCGATCGATGAAAATCCGGATACCACGCCGAAAGGCATCACAAGCTGTAAGTTCTGGGGGCTGGGTGCAGACGGTACGGTCGGCGCGAACAAGAACTCCGTAAAAATTATCGGCGACCACACCGACATGAACGTACAGGCATACTTCGACTATGACTCCAAGAAGTCCGGCGGCCTGACGGTTTCCCACCTGCGGTTCGGACATGCGAAGATCACTTCCACATACCTGATCAACAAGGCGGATTTCGTCGCTTGCCACAAGGCTTCTTATATCCGGCAGTACGACATGGTTTCCGACGTAAAACCGGGCGGCGTGTTCCTTTTGAACTGCTCCTGGGGGCCGGAAGAGCTGGAAGAGCATCTGCCGGGCCAGGTGAAGAAATACATCGCCGACAACAACATCCAGTTCTACACCATCGACGGTGTGAAAATCGGTAAGGAAATCGGCCTGGGGAACAGGATCAACACAGTCCTGCAGTCCGCATTCTTCAAACTGGCAAACATCATCCCCGCGGATGACGCAATCAAATACATGAAAGACGCTGCGACCGCTTCCTACTCCAAGAAGGGCGACGCGGTTGTTAAAATGAACCATGACGCCATCGACATGGGCGCACAGCAGGTTGTCAAGGTGGACGTTCCCGCTTCCTGGAAGGACGCGCAGCCGGAAGACCTGTCCGTCAAATACGAAGGCGACAGCCGGCTGATCAACTATGTCAACAACGTACTGGTTCCCATCAACGGCTTCAAAGGGATGGATCTGCCTGTTTCCACCTTCACGCCGTATGTAAACGGCGAGGTGCCGCTGGGCTCCTCCGCCTATGAGAAGCGCGGCATCGCCATCGACGTACCGGTTTGGAACCCAGACGTCTGCCTGCAGTGCGGCCTGTGTTCCTATGTCTGCCCGCACGGCTGTATCCGCCCGGTGGTATTGACAGAAGAAGAAAAGAACAACGTGCCTGAAGGCATGTTATATACCAACATGAGACAGATGGACGGCAAGTATTTCGCAATTGCTGTTTCTGTGAAGGATTGTACGGGCTGCGGCTCCTGCGTGAACGTCTGTCCGGGAATGAAAGGCCAGAAGGCGCTGTCCATGAGCAGCCTGGATTCCCAGCTGGACAAGCAGGCCGGCTTCGATTACGGCATCCGCCTGTCCACCAAGCAGGACGTACTGGATAAGTTTGCGGCGACAACCGTCAAAGGCAGCCAGTTCAGAATGCCTTACCTGGAATTCTCCGGCGCATGCGCAGGCTGCGGCGAGACCCCATATGCAAAACTGGTAACACAGCTGTTCGGCGACAGGATGTATATCGCCAACGCGACAGGCTGTTCCTCCATCTGGGGCGGTTCTTCCCCGTCCACACCGTACGCCGCGGACGAAAACGGCAGAGGCCCGGCCTGGGCGAACTCCCTGTTTGAGGACAACGCGGAATTCGGTTACGGCATGTTCCTGGGACAGAATGCAATCAGAAGCAAGAATATTGCAAAATTGGAGAAAATCGCGGCGGACGAGCCTTCTGTAAAGCCTGTTATTGACAAGTTCCTGGAAACCAAAGAGCAGGGCGCTGTCAACAAGGTTGCCACAGAGGAATTGCTCAAAGCGCTCTCCAACCTGAACTCCGAAGAGGCGAAGGACGTCCTGGCTGACAAAGAGTATCTGGCGAAGAAATCCGTCTGGATCTTCGGCGGCGACGGCTGGGCTTATGACATCGGCTTCGGCGGCCTGGATCACGTGATTGCATCCGGCGAGGATGTAAACATCATGGTATTCGATACCGAGGTGTACTCCAACACGGGCGGCCAGTCCTCCAAAGCGACGCCGACCGGCGCCATCGCACAGTTTGCGGCTGCCGGTAAGGTTGTCAAGAAGAAAGACCTGGCGGCAATCGCCATGAGCTATGGCTACGTTTACGTGGCACAGATCGCACAGGGCGCGGACTACAACCAGTGCCTGAAGGCGGTTTCCGAGGCGGAAAGCTACAACGGGCCTTCCATCATCATCGCTTATGCGCCTTGTATCAACCACGGCATCAAGGGCGGCATGGGCAACGCACAGGCAGAGGAAAAGAGAGCGGTTGAAGCCGGTTACTGGCATTTGTTCCGCTACGACCCGCGGCTTGCGCTGGAAGGCAAAAACCCGTTCCAGCTGGATTCCAAGGAACCAAAAGCAAGCTACGAGGACTTCATCACAAGCGAAGTGCGGTACAGCTCGCTGCTGCGTGCAAATCCGGAGCGTGCAAAGGAATTGTTCGCAAAGGCGGAAAAGGACGCAAAAGAAAAATATGCAGCTTTGGTGAAAAAAGCACAAGGTTAATTGAATTAAAAAAGCGGCTGTTTTACAGCCGCTTTTTTTAAAATTGCTTGCTTTTATATCATTTTGTGGTACAATGTTTTATGAATCCATCATGGGAGGGCTTTTATGAAAATCATTATTTCGCCGGCGAAGAAAATGATATCGGATTTTGATACGATGGACGTACAGGATGCGCCTGTCTTTCTCGACCGAGCGGACGTGCTGCGGCGCTATCTGAAAGCCCTGCCTTATGAGGAGTTGAAACGGCTTTTAGCCTGCAACGACGCCATTGCGCAATTGAATTATGAACGGTATCAACACATGAACCTGCGCACGCAGACCAGCCCGGCCATCCTTTCCTACGACGGCATCCAGTATACCTACATGGCGCCGCAGGTATTTGAAGACTGCTATTTTACATACATCCAGAAGCACCTGCGGATCATATCCGGGTTCTATGGCATTTTAAAGCCCTTTGACGGTATCGTCCCATACCGGCTGGAGATGCAGGCAAAGTTGAAAACCCCCTTTTGCAAGAACCTCTACGACTTCTGGGGCGATTCCATTTACCGGGAACTGGCCCGGGACACCCGCGTGATCTTAAACCTGGCCTCCCGGGAATACAGCAAAACCGTAGAGAAATACCTGTCCCCCTCCATACGGTATATCACCTGTACCTTTGGGGAATGGAGCGACGGGAAAGTTGTGGAAAAAGGCGTTTACGTCAAGATGGCCCGGGGCGAGCTGGTGCGGTATATGGCGGAGCATCAGATCGAGGATGCGGAACAGGTCAAAGCCTTCGACCGGCTGGGCTACCGCTACACGGACGCATTGTCCAGCGGCACACAATTTGTATTTATCAAAGGAGCATAACATGCACTGCCAAGAAGTTGATATGGAACATTGGGCGCGGCGGGAGCACTATCTCCATTTTGCAAAAGAGGTCAACTGCACCTGCTGCCTGACGGCAAACGTGGATATCACGCGCCTGCTGCGGCGCACAAAAGCCGCAGGGCTGCGGTTCTATACCGCATTTTTATACTGCGTGGCAAAGGTGGTCAACGCCCACGACGAATTCAAGCTGTCCTACCGCTGGCAGGAAGACAAGCTCATCCTGTGGGATGAAGTTGTGCCGTCGCACATCGTTTTCCACGAGGATTCAGAGACTTTTACACGCATTTGCTCGGCATGGGACACGGATTTTACCGTGTTTTACAACGCCTGCGAACAGGATTTGGCGGCCGGGAAAGCCCTCCGGGGATACAGCGTGTCGGCGGTGCCGGAAAACATCTTCGACGTTTCCTGTATCCCATGGCTCCATTACACCGCCATGAGCCTGCATATCCCTGAAAATTGGATTTATCTGGCGCCGATTATCACCTGGGGAAAATACATGGACAACGGCGGGCACATCCTGCTCCCGCTGACTATGCAAATCCACCATGCGGCGGCAGACGGCTTCCACATTGCCCGCTTTTTCAGGGAAGTGGAAGAAACCGCACAAAACCTGACATTTTAGAACGGAGGAATCACATGACACAAAAAGAACGGATGCTGGCCGGAAAGGTCTATTTCTGCAACGATGAAGCATTGATGGCAGAACAGATGGCCTGCCTGGAAAAGCTGTATGATTTCAACCAGACCCGGCCGTCCGAAACGGAAAAACGCGCCAAATTATTAAAAGAGCTGCTGGCGGAGGCGGGGGAAAACCTCTACATCGAACCGCCGTTGCATGCCAATTGGGGGAAAAACACCCATATTGGAAACAACGTTTACGCAAACTTCAACCTGACGCTGGTGGACGATGAAGATATCTACATTGGCGACAACGTGATGTTCGCCCCCAACGTGGTGGTCGCCACAGCGGGGCATCCGATCCTGCCGGAGCTGCGGGAACGCGTGGCACAGTTCAATATGCCGGTGCACATCGGCAACAATGTATGGATCGGCGCAGGCGCAGTCGTCCTGCCGGGCGTACACATCGGCGACAACACCGTCATCGGCGCGGGCAGTGTGGTGACAAAGGATATCCCGGCAAATGTGGTCGCCGTTGGGAACCCCTGCCGCGTGCTGCGGGAAATCGATGAGCGGGACCGGAAATATTATTATAAAAATTTGGAAATAGATTGGGAAAACCTATAAAAAGGGGGATAAGACAATGTTAGAACCAGGAGCGGCGGCGCCGCAGTTCGCGCTGCCGGATCAGAGTGGCACAGAGGTGCGCCTGCGCGATTTTTTGGGAAAACGGGTGGTCGTTTATTTTTACCCCAAAGACAATACGCCGGGATGCTCCCGGCAGGCATGCGCCTTTGCGGCAGCCTATGACGCATATTCGGCGCTGGGCGTGCCCGTGATCGGTATCAGCAAAGACAGCACAGCCTCCCACGCCAGATTTGCGGAAAAATACAATCTGCCGTTCATCCTGCTGTCCGATCCGGAATTAGAGGCCATTCAAGCCTATGACGTCTGGCAGGAGAAAAAGCTGTACGGGAAACCCTCTATGGGCGTTGTCCGCACCACCTATCTAGTCAGCAAGGACGGCACCATCGAGCAGGTTTGGCCCAAGGCAAAGCCGGACACCAATGCGGAAGAAATTCTGCAGTATCTGCGGGATACGCAGGACTGAGGAGGCGGGACTATGGCATCCACACAAGAATTTGTGCAGTACGTCTGCGGGCAGATGAGCGGCGCCGAACCCGTCACATACCGCAAAATGTTCGGGGAATACGCGCTCTATGCCTACGGAAAGGTATTCGCGCTGGTTTGCGACAACACGGTGTTTTTGTATCCCACGCCGGCAGGGCATGCGCTGCTGCCGGACGCACAGATGGGCCTGCCATACCAGGGCGGGACGCCGAAAATCATTTTGGAGGAACTGGAGGACCGGGCGTTTTTAGAACGGCTGGTGCTGGAAACCTGTATGTTCCTGCCACCGCCAAAACCCAAAAAGCGAAAATCCACTTAAAAAGAAGGGGGACGCCCCTTCTTTTGTTCTATACAGCACGTCCCGCTGCATATATATGAAACGGACTGGAGGGGATTTGATGCTGCGATTCTGCAAATATTTGATAAAATATATCGTGCTGTTCCTCATCGGCGGCGTGCTGTTCAACCTGGTGGAGTTCCTTTGGCGGGGATATTCGTTTTTCGAGATGACCATTGTTGGCGGGCTGTGCTTCGTATTGATCGGGGGGATCAACGAGCTGTTCCCCTGGGACATGGCCCTGACCAGCCAGATGCTGCTTTCCGCCGCCGCCGTCACAGGGGTGGAGCTGGTTGCCGGCCTGATTTTCAATGTCTGGCTGGGGCTGGGCATCTGGGACTATTCCGACCAATGCTATCAATTTATGGGGCAGGTCTGCCTGCTGTATTTCAATTTGTGGTTCCTGTTATCCGCCATAGGGATCCTCCTGGACGATTTTATTCGCTGGAAATTTTTCGGCGAGGAAAAACCGCAGTATAAAATTTTCTAACATCAAAAAAACGCTGCCATATGCAGCGTTTTTTGATTATTCTTCCCCGTCTTCCGATAGCGCGTTTTTGATCGTCCTGACATCCGTTGCCATATCCAAAAAGACCATTACCGCGGCCAAAGAAACCAACGCGATCACAAACGAACCCAAAAAAGAGAAAAATCCTTCAAGCCCGCCAGTCATAACGCCGTTCACAATCCCTACAATGACAAGCACCACAAAAGAAATTCCGGCAATTATACGCAGGCAGTTGATCCAAAAGCTGCCGCTTCTGTCAACATAAGTGTATACGGATTCCACCGGCGCATAAACCGCCAGCGGCGTATCCGGGCAATGCGCACAAAGCTCCTCTTTTGCATCATAGATGCGCCCGCACTTGGGGCATTTCTTTTGATATGCCGCCCCGCCGCTCGTTTCCAGTTTCGCGCCGCACTTGAAGCACGCCGCACTGTTATCCCCATTCAGTTCTCCGCATTTTGGACATGTTTTCATTGTTTTCCCCCTCTTTCATAAATTTATTGAACAGGGCCCTCCGGTCCCCTGGGCAACAATATTAAAACAGGCCTGTAAGGATCCCCAGGACAACGCCTGCAGCCATGGGCGCAAAAATGGAAAACAGCAGCAGGGACTTCCCCAGCGCGTCTTCCTTCCGCGCGATATAGACGATCCCTAATATAATACCGATAAGCGGGAATAAAAACCCAACCACATACATCCATGCAGCGCTTCCTTTTTCTGAGGCTGCGTCCGGCATATATACCGACAAGAGTGTATCCGGACAATTTTTGCAATAGTCCTGATCAGCCCGATAGATCTGTTTGCATTTTGGACAAATTTTTTGGTAAGCGCTTGTTTTTAAATGCGTCCCGCATTTAAAACATTGGGCGCTGTTATCCTCTATTGATTCGCCGCAATAAGGACAGGTTTTCATATTCCTTCCCCCTTCGGTTACAATGTCAGCTCCATGACATAATCGTCCATGACATACCCGCCGCCGATATCCGCTTCCTGCTCCCGCATAACTGAAAAGCCCTTCTTCTTATACACCGCAATCGTATCGGCATTATGGCGGTTGACAGTCAGCCAGATGCTTTTTAAACCGCGTTCCGCACAATACTGCCTTAAAAATGCAAAAGCTTCACTGGCAAAACCCTGCTTACGGTATTGCTTTAGAATGTAGAGCTTGCTCAGAAACAGCTTTCCCGGCTCCGGCTTAATTCCAGTATATCCAATAACCGTGCCGCTGTCAGCCAAGAAATAATATTCATATCCCTGGTTCTCCACCTGGTCCCGCAGCGCATGCTCCGACTGGAATTTTTCCACCATATAATCAATCTGCCCTTCGGACAGGATGCAGGGGAAATACTCGTGCCACACTTCGCTCGCAATGGCCGCCAGTTGTTTGATATCTTCCTGTTCCACCTTTTTTACCGAAAAACTCATTTTAATTCCACCCCGCCAACAGGCCGGATGGCAAGCACATGGCACATATTTTCACCCAAAACAGCCTCAATTTTTGTTTTAAACTCCTCCAGCATATCGTTTGGCACAAACGCCTGCACCGTCCCCGCAAAGCCGCCGCCATGGACGCGGAACGCGCCGCTGTCACCCAGAAGTTCATCGCACAGCGCCAACGCCAGCGACACCGCCTGCTGCTCCGGCATGCTTGCCGCAAATACATTCTGCAGATACATATATGAGGAACGCCCCGATTTGTTCACTAAATCCAAAAAGGCTTCAAAATCGCCGTTTTTCAACGCCGCCACCTCGTCCTGCGCCCGCTGGTTATCATTGAAGAAATGCAGCGCGCGCAATACCGCGCGGTCATTGCCAACCGCCCGGCGCACCTCCGGCAGGCGCTCCAGAAATTCCTCCGGATTCACCTCCCGCAGATACTGCTTTCCGAAAAATTCCGAAACCTTGCGCATTTCCACGGTAATCATGGCGTATTCGCTGGTCAGATCCGCATGGTCGGCACCGGAGTCAATGATGCAGAGGGCATAGCCGCTCTGGGTGAAATCATATTCCACCTTTTCCACCACCGGCTTGTCATTATCCTGGAAATCGATTGCCACGACGGACCCCACCGAGGACGCCATCTGATCCATCAAACCGCTGGGCTTGCCGAAATATACGTTTTCCGCATACTGCCCGATTTTCGCGATTTCCACCGCATCTACGGCGTTATCACAGAACATGCCGGAAATGATCGTCCCCACCAGCACCTCAAACGCCGCGGAGGAACTCATGCCCGAGCCCTTCAGCACGCTGGATTTGGTATATGCATCAAACCCCTGTACCGTATAGCCCATATCCGCAAATTTGCGGATGATCCCGCGGATCAATGCGGACGCCTTGTCAAATTCCGCTTCGTTCATCTCCAGATCGTCCAGCCGGATTTCATCCATGGGATACCCCTCAGACTGGATGCGCACCACATTTTCCCCATTCAGCCGCACCGCGCCGATGACGTCCAGATTCAGCCCCGCCGCCAGCACGCACCCATGCTGGTGGTCGGTATGGTTCCCGCCGATTTCCGTGCGCCCGGGCGCGGAAAACAGCCGTACGTCCTCCGTTTCCCCAAACGTTTGCTCCAAGCCGTCAATGACTTCCAGATACCGTTTTGCATACCGCTCCGTCTCCTGCGGCGCACAAGCATAAATATGCGCCAGCTTTTCCGCATAAACGCCATTTTTTAACTGTTGCTTCAATTCCTTTGTATTCATACATACGCTCCTTTTTCATCGTTTTGAAGGATTGCGGCCTTCACCGTATTCTTCATCAGCATCGCAATCGTCATGGGGCCGACACCGCCCGGCACAGGCGTAATCGCGCCCGCCAGCTTCTCGCACGCAGTAAAATCCACGTCGCCCACCAGCTTTTTATCAGGCAGGCGGTTCATGCCCACATCGATGATAACCGCCCCCTCCTTGACCATATCCGCCGTGATGAAATTGGCCTTGCCCACCGCGGCCACAAGGATATCCGCCTTTTTGGTAATTTCCGCAAGATTCTTCGTCCGGGAATGGCAGATGGTGACCGTGCCGTTTTCATGCAGCAGCATCATCGCCTGAGGCTTGCCCACGATATTGCTCCGCCCCACGACCACGCATTCCTTGCCCTCCACACTGATGCCCGATTCATGGATCAATTCCATCACGCCCGCTGGCGTACAAGGCACGAAATCGTAATTGCCAATCATAATTTTACCCACATTGACCGGATGGAATGCATCCACGTCCTTTTTGGGGCTGATGGCGTTGATAATTGTCTCTTCATTGATATGCTTCGGCAGCGGCAGCTGGACGAGGATGCCGTTGATATCATTTTTATGATTCAGCCGCTCCACTAATTCCAGCAGTTCCGCTTCTGTGGTTTCCGCAGGCAGGGCATATTCCTCCGAATAAATCCCCAGCTCGCCGCAGGCTTTTTTCTTGTTGTTCACATAGACGCGGCTGGCCGGATCGTCACCGACGATGACCACCGCCAGGCCGGGATGGATGCCGTGTTCTTTGAGAACTGCGACCTCGCTTTTGAGTTCGTCTTTGATCCTTTGGGAAACTTCCTTCCCGTTTAACAGTTTTGCCATGTTCATTCCTCCTATTGTATAATGGTCTTATCAAACACTGCGGCGCATAGCCGATTAAATCCGGCCGCCCGGCCAGCTTTAACGCCTCCGCAACCACATGGTAGTTTTCAGGCTTTCTATATTGCAGCAGCGCCCGCTGCAATGCCTTTTCCTTGACAGTTTTGGGGACATAGACCGGCTTCATGGTGAACGGGTCCAGCCCCGTGTAGAACATGCAGGTGGAAATTGTCCCCGGTGTGGGGTAAAAATCCTGCACCTGTTGGGGATTGATATGGTGCTCCTTTAAATAAAGCGCCAATTCCACCGCGTCGTTCAGCGTGCTTCCCGGATGGCTGGACATCAGGTATGGCACCAGATATTGCTTTTTCCCGATTTTACGGTTAATGGCCCCGTATTTTTCCGCAAAACGATTAAATACCGCCGCTTTGGGCTTACCCATGTATTTTAAGACATGGTCGGAAATATGCTCCGGCGCCACCTTCAGCTGCCCGCTGACGTGATGCCTGCACAGTTCGTAAAAAAATGTATCGTCCGGGTCGCGCATCAGATAGTCAAAACGGATCCCCGAACGGATAAACACTTTTTTCACGCCCGGAATGTTCCGCAGCTTCTGCAAAAGCTCCAGATAGTCCTTGTGGTCGGCCTTGAGATTCTTACACGGCGACGGGAACAAACACTGCCTGTCCTTGCACGCGCCCTGAGTCAGCTGTTTCTTGCAGGCCGGCCCGCGGAAATTCGCCGTAGGGCCGCCCACATCATGGATATATCCTTTAAAATCAGGGTCTTTTACTAATTCCTCCGCCTCCGCCAGGATGGATTCCTGGCTGCGGGCGGTCACGATGCGCCCCTGATGGAACGCCAACGCGCAGAAATTGCAGCCGCCAAAGCACCCCCTGCAGCTTGTCAGGCTGAATTTGACCTCCTGGATGGCGGCGATCCCGCCGTCCTTCTCATACATGGGGTGGTAATTTTTCATGTACGGCAGCGCATACACCTCGTCCAGCTCCGCCGTATCCAGCGGCGGCATGGGCGGGTTCTGCACCAGATACTGTGTACCATGCTGCTGCACCAGCGTTTTTCCTTTATAGGGATTTTGCTCATAATACTGGATGCGGCACGATTCTGCATAGGCCCTTTTGCGTTCCACGCAATCTTCATAGGAGGGGAGTTCCAGCGCGTCATATACATCCGCGGTTTTGGACAGGTAGCAGGTACCCGGAATATACGTGATATCCCGCACATCCATACCGCTGTCCAGGCATTCCGCAATCTGTACAATCTGCTTTTCCCCCATGCCGTACATCAGCAAATCCGCGCCGCTGTCCAAAAGGATCGACCGCCGGACGGTGTCGTCCCAGTAATCATAATGGGCAAAACGCCTAAGGCTCGCCTCGATGCCGCCGATCAGAATAGGGATGTCCCCAAAGGCCTCTCGGATTTTATTGCAGTACACAATCGTCGCCCGGTCCGGGCGCAGGCCGGCTTGATTGCCGGGCGAATAATAATCCTCTTTGCGCCGCTTTTTGCTGACCGTATAGTGGTTCACCATGCTGTCGATATTCCCCGCGGACACCAGCACCGCCAGCCGCGGCCTGCCCAGCTTTTGGAACGCTTTCACACTCCGCCAGTTGGGCTGGGCGATGATGCCCACTTTATAGCCGTACCGCTCCAGCACACGGGTGATGATTGCATGGCCGAAGCTTGGATGGTCCACATAGGCGTCGCCGCTGATGTAAAGAAAATCCAGCTGTTCCCAGCCGCGCTTGTCCATATCCGCCCGGCTGACCGGCAGAAACGCTTTTTCCATATGCTATTCCTCTTGATCCATATCGTTTAAATTAATGCGGTTCATATACACTTCCCGCGGCTTGGAGCCGTTGGCGCCGCTGATGATGCCGCGCTGCTCCATCTGGTCGATGATCCGCCCCGCACGGGCATAGCCCACCTTCAGGCGCCGCTGGATCATGGCCGTGGAAATCTGCCCCAGCTCCACCGCCAGATCGATCGCCTCGGGGAGCAATTCGTCCCCGTCTTCATCCTTTTCATCGGTCACGCCGTTTTCCCCCGTCTGGCACCGTTCGATGTGGTCCGCCAAATCCTCGGAATAGTGGGTGACTTCGCTGTTTTCCTTAATAAAATTGACAACGTTTTCAATCTCCGAATCCGACACAAACGCCCCCTGCACCCGCAGCGCAGAGCTCAGGCCCGTGGGGTGGTAGAGCATGTCGCCCTTGCCCAGCAGCTTTTCCGCACCGCCCTTGTCCAAAATGGTACGGCTGTCCACCTGGCTGGATACCGCAAAGGCGATCCGGCTGGGCACATTCGCCTTGATCAGCCCTGTGATGACGTCCACCGACGGACGCTGGGTAGCGATAATCAAATGCAGCCCCGCCGCCCGCGCCAACTGCGCCAGACGGCAGACGTAGTCCTCCACCTCTTTTGCCGCCACCATCATCAAATCCGCCAATTCGTCGATGATAATCACAATCTGGGGAAGCGTTTCCTCCCCGTTTTTCTGCATCTGTTTATTATACCCCTCTAAATTCCTGCATCCCGTCTGGGCAAACAGGGCGTAACGGCGCATCATCTCGCCCACCGCCCAGTTCAGCGCGCCTGCCGCCCGCTTCGGGTCGGTGACGACGGGAATCAGCAGATGGGGGATGCCGTTATACACGCCCAGCTCCACCACCTTCGGGTCGACCATGATCAGCTTCACCTCATCCGGGCTGGCCTTATAGAGGATGCTGGTGATAATCGTGTTGATACACACGCTTTTCCCAGACCCCGTAGAACCGGCGATCAGCACGTGGGGCATCTTGGCAATATCGCCCACCACCACATTGCCGCCGATATCCTTGCCGAATGCCACCGCCAGTTTGGATTTGGCATTTTTAAACGCATCGCTTTCCAAGAGTTCCCGCACCGAAACCGTATTGACACTGGCGTTCGGCACCTCGATGCCCACCGCAGCTTTACCGGGCACCGCCGCCACCAGCACCGTCGGCACCGCCAGGTTCAGCGCGATGTCCTCCGCCAGCCCCGTGATTTTCGACAGCTTTACACCCGTGCTGGGCTGGATTTCATACCGCGTCACAGTCGGCCCCTGGGTCACCTGCAGCAGCTTTGCCTCCACACCGAAGTTTTTCAAAATGTCCATCAGCTTATTGGCGGTCTCATACATCTCTTTCCGCTTATCCGCAGAGGCGGCCGCCGGTTTTTTCAGCAAATCCAGCGGCGGATACACATACTCCCGTTTCGTTGCGGCCGCTTCGTCCAGCTCTTCTTTGATTTCGGCACGCTCCGCGGCCGTTGTTTTTTTCGCCTTCTGGGTCGGCTCTTCAGCCGCTGCCGGTTCAGCTTCCGATGATTCCGGCGCCGCCGCGTTTTCCGCCGCGGCCGGGGCTGCCGGTGCGGCTTCCTCCAACGGCAAATCCGGATTGAACACAATCTGGTCAATCCGCTGTTCAATCAAGTCCTCTGTAATCTCCGGCGGTTCCTGTTCCACAGGCGCTTGCCCCGCCTTTTTTCTCGGCTTCCGTTTCGGCTGTTCCGCTTCTATGGGAAAATCCAAATCCGAAGCATTTTTATTTTTCTTTACATATTTTTGTTCCAACTTCTGCTTCGCCTTTTTCCCCTGTTCATAGGCGTCAATGGTCTCCACGTCCTCAAATTCCTTGCGCAAGCCCAAAACCCCTGAAATAAAGCTGCCGATGACGCTGAAAAACGATACCTTGAACAGGACGCTCAAAAACACAAACAGCAAAAACAGGATGATGATAAACGACGCAAACGTGCCGATCAGCGGCTGCAGCAGATTCGCAAACGCGCCGCCCAGCAGGCCGCCGCCCGTCCCTTCCACGCCGTAAAAATACAACTCCCGCGTCGGGATTTCTATTTTTGTGAACACCTGCATCATGGAACCGACCAGCACCAGCGACAGCAGCGCAAGCGCCGCCTTTACCGCCAGGCGTTCATAGCTTTTTTTCTTCCCCACATAAATCGCCAGCCCCAACACCGCCGGCGGGAGCAAATACGCCACCTTGGAAAACAACCCGAAGAAAAAGTCATGCAGCGGGCCGCCCAGCAATCCGGCGGAGCTGGAATAGAGAAATATGCCCAGAATCACCGCCAAAAACGCCAAAAGCACAACCACCGCCGGATATCCCAGCCGCGCCGGCTGCTTCTTTTTCGCGCCGCGCTTCGCCGCCGGCCTACCCGTTCCTCTTGTATTGGTTTTCTTTTTCGTAGCCATGTATATAAACCCTCACTCTTTTCAATCGTTTACCGCATAACAATCCAGTTTCTATTGTACCACAAACCGCGGATAATTGCCAGATATTTTCTGAAATTTATGAGAAAATATAAAATATACCTTGAAGAAAAACCGCGAATCTGATAAAATAAAAATAATAAGCAAGTATTTGCGAAAGGATGGAACAAGCCATGGATCAACGCAGCGTATTGATCATTGAGGACGAACAACCCATTGTGGAAATTTTAAAATACAACCTGGAAAAAGAAGGCTATGCCGTACAGGCGGCCTATGACGGCGCGGAGGGGCTCTCCCTGGCGCTTTCACAAAACCCCGACCTGATCCTTTTGGACGTGATGCTCCCCAAAATGGACGGCTTTGAGGTCTGCCGGAAAATCCGGGAACAGGCCGCCACGCCCATTATCATGCTGACGGCGCGGGACGAGGAAGTGGACAAGGTGCTGGGGCTGGAGCTGGGCGCGGACGACTATATGACCAAACCCTTTTCCATCCGTGAGCTGACGGCGCGCGTCAAAGCCAACCTGCGCCGGACGACCATTGACAAGGCCCAGGCCGCGCCGGCGGAAGCGTCGGAGGTCATTGTTTCGGGAGACCTGGTCATCAACATCGAACGGTACGAGGTGCAGAAGCGCGGCGCCGTTGTGGACATCACCCTGCGGGAATTTGAGCTTTTGAAATTCCTCGCCATGCAGCCGGACAAGATTTTCTCCCGGGAGAGCCTCCTGGAAAACGTCTGGGGGTACGAATATTACGGAGACGTGCGCACGGTGGACGTGACCGTCCGGCGGCTGCGCGAAAAAATTGAGGACGACCCGAGCCTGCCGCGCTATATTGTCACCAAACGCGGCGTGGGATATTATTTTAATAAGGCGTGAAACGCATGTTTAAAAGCATTCAATCGAAAATCGTTCTGATTTTCGTACTGTTGATTCTCTCCATTATCATTGTCATTGGCTCTTTTTTGCTGGTGAATATTGTCAATTTTTACAACAGTGAATTCTCTGTGATGATGGAGCAGGTATTTACCGATGATTTTGTATACCAGATGGAGCAGTCGGCCCAGGCGGAGGACGGTTTGGAGCAATTGTCCAAAACCATCAGCACCTATATCGGCCCGCTGGGCATTGACACCTACCGCTTTTACTGCATCCTGGACGGCCAGACCGGCGCTGTGCTGGTCACCTCCGATTCTGTCAGGAGCCAGAACCTGGACATTTCGGACAACATCATCACCGCCATGGCCGGAAGGCGCGGCAATATGGTAAATACGGAAAAAAGCTATATGGATTATTCCGTCCCGCTGGAGGTGAACGGGCAAACCGCCTACATCCTTTATGTAAAGGACACCAAGGAGGAGCTGACCAGCATCACGCACAGCGTGCTCGTCATTATTTTGCAGGCGCTCCTGCTGGCAGTCCTCATCACTTTTGTGATCGGGTACCTCCTGAGCAGGACCATCACCGTCCCGATCATCAACCTGACGAAGCGCGCCGAGCATCTGGCCGCTGGCGATTTTGAAAGCATTGCGCCCTCCGCCGCCAACGATGAAATCGGGCGGCTGAACAACACCTTCCGACATATGGCGGCAACGCTGCATGATTCCATGGAAGATGTCAACGCGGAAAAGACAAAAGTGGAAACCATCCTGCAAAACATGACGGACGGCATCCTTGCCTTCAACCTGGACGGCAGCCTGCTGCACATTAACCCGGAAGCGCAGCATATGATTGACCGCACTTACATCGCCGATTTGACATTCGATTCCTTCTTCAAGGAAATCAACGCGGACATTGCCATCGGGGATTTATTATACCTGCAGCAGGATCAGCCGGAGGAACGGCAGGTCCAGCTGAACGGCCGCATCCTGCGGCTCAGCTTCGCCGCCATCAACAGCGACAACAGGGCCGCCGGCATCCTGGTCGTCATGCATGATATCACGGCCCAGGAAAAGCTGGAGCTGTCCCGCCGCGAATTTGTGGCAAACGTCTCCCACGAGCTGCGCACGCCGCTGACCACTGTCAAATCCTATGCGGAAACGCTGATGAACATCAGCGATGTACCTCTGAAAAACAGGTTTTTGAACGTCATTATCACAGAAACCGACCGTATGACGCGGATTGTAAAGGATTTATTGGTGCTCACAAAGCTGGACGAAGGGCACTTTGACCCCAAGCTGCCCGAAAAGGTCGATATCCGCCAATTCCTGGAGGAGCTCATCGATAAAATGCAGCTCACCGCCCAGCGCAAGGAGCAGACGCTGCACTACAAGATGCTGAACGAAACACCCGTCATTGAGACCAACCGCGACAAGCTGGAGCAGGTGGTGCTCAACATCCTGTCCAACGCGCTCAAATATACGCCTAAGGGCGGGACCATTGAGGTATTCTCCGGCAGGCTCTACCAAGAAGTATATATTAAAATTACCGATACGGGCATCGGCATCCCCGCCGAAAACCTGCCGCGGATTTTCGAGCGGTTCTACCGGGTGGACAAGGCCCGCAGCCGCGAAACCGGCGGCACGGGGCTGGGGCTTGCCATCGCAAAACAGCTCACAGAGGAGCTCGGCGGGCGGATCGCCATTTCTTCCGCGGTGAATGTGGGGACGGAAGTTGTCATTTCCCTGCCCGTTTCACAATGTTAATTTCTTTTAATTTCCATGTAACACGTTCGTAATATCTATGTGGTATAATGGAAACAAATAGAATCAATCTCTGTAAAGGAGGGATACCATGCATAAAACCTTGAAAAAGTTCGTGTCGGTGATGTTTCTTGTTCTTGTTGTATTCCTGCCTTGTACAACGTTCGCAGCATTTGGAAATTCCATTGCGCTGGGTACCAGCGGGACCCGCAGCGACCTGATATACATCAAACGGCCGGAATCCCATTCCGCCTCCACCTCGGACAGGACTTACACCATTTCCGCCGTGGGCGGCCAGGGGACCCGGATTAAAATTTACCGTTATAATGCGTCAGCGGGTGTTGCGAATATCATCAAAGGGGAGACGCAGATCGGCGCCAGCGGGCTGTACAGCGTTGTTGTGGATTTACCCAACGACTACAATACGTTTTTGGTCACCGCTGAAAACGGCTATGGCAGCCAGGTTGTCCGGATTGACATCAATAAGATCAAAAAGAGCACCGTTGATAAATTAAAGAG
Source organism: Candidatus Avimonoglobus intestinipullorum (assembly GCA_018714645.1). GTDB lineage: Bacteria > Bacillota > Clostridia > UBA1381 > UBA1381 > Avimonoglobus > Avimonoglobus intestinipullorum. The sequence goes on along the minus strand of DVND01000213.1, from coordinate 9,039 downwards.
CGTAACAGTCACAGTGAAAAACTTCTTCCAGTAAGCCGATAGGAGTTTGTTATGAACAAAGAACGTTTGAAAAGCATCACGCTGGTTGGCCTGATTCTGATGAACTTTGTTCTGGGCGGCATTATAATGACTGATAAAAAATTATGGCCTCACGGCTATAATTTTTTTATTAGCTTGGAAAATTCCTTTCCCATGCAGTTTTTTGCGGATTTGAAAAACCGGTTTGGAACCGTCCCCGCAGCAAAAACGCATTTATCCATGCCCGAGAACATCATCATCAACACGGGCTACCAGACCACCCGGTTTTCGGTCAACGCCAAAGACCCCATCTTCAGCGACCTGACCGCCGCGGCAAATAAAATCCTGGCAAGCACCCTTTCCGCTTCCGACGACCTGACCCATGTGGACCGGGAGGAATGGTATTCCGCCCTGACGGCAAAATCGGTATACCTGAGCTATCCCGTCGATTATGAAGCCGGTCTGTTCGCGCAGTTTCTAGGCGTGAAAAACCATAAGCTGCCCAGCAATATCCGGACGATTTCAAAAATCGTCATTTCCACCACCACCCCGGCAGCCATCTATTTGGAGGATTCCGCCACAAGCCAATATTACAGGCTGTTTGCGGAGAGCTCCACAGAACCTCTGCTGGAGCTGATATCCGCATATCAGGCTCAGAACGGCACCGGCTCTACAGAGAGTTCCATCATCAATTATTCCTTTGACTTGCGGTTTGATCAGGCGTTCGGCGGGCAGAAGGCGATCCTGTCGCCCATGATCCCGATTTATTCCAACCCCCAGAATGCAGCGCTCCTCTCCATTTCAAACCCATTATTGAACGAGGACGGCAGCAGGGATGAAGCGGTCATTGACCGGATTTTAAAGGTGTTCAGCATCAATCCAACCAATGCCCGGCGCTATACAGAGGCGGATGGTACCATTGTCTTTGTGGAAAACAACGGTATTTTGAAAATTGACACAAACGGGCTGCTGTCCTATACGGCAAAAGGAACTGGGACACGGCTTTCCAGAAATACTTCCACCTATAACACCGTCAGTGAAATTGCCGATTTGGTGGATTCGGTCAGTAATGCGGTATTGTCCGAACGGAACCTGTACGTGTCCTCGCCTCTAACCGAAAATACCCAAACGGTTACATTCGATTACCTGGCGGAAGGGCTGCCCGTGCAATTAAAAAACAATATAACCGGACACGCCGTCACCGTTGAAACCGAAAACGGGCGCCTGCTCCGCTATGAGCAGCTTCTGCGGCGCTATACGCCCGCGGGCATGAGCGTGGAAACCCCCGCGTACATCAATGCCCTGGATGATGCAATTGCCACCTATTCCGCATCCATGAACGAGATCGTCATTGATAAAATGTACCTCTGCTATACCGATACCGGAACGGCGCCGTACCTTGCCGCCGACTGGGCCGTACAGGTCAGAAGCGTCGTCATCGGCGCGGAATAAGGAGGGAGCATATGAACTGGTATAAAGCAAAAACGATTTTAATTGTTTTTTTCCTCATGACAAATGTGTTCCTCTTGGTCAACATCCTGACCGCCGCCGGCAAGGCCGCAGCAATTCCGGAAGAGATTATCGATTCCACGGTACAGATCCTTGCAGGCAAGCAAATTACTATTGATAAAACACGCATCCCCCGGAAAAATGTGTCCATGCCATCGCCGGAGGTGCAAAACATCATCACGGACTATGAAGCGTTCGCGGCAAAGTTACTGGGTGACGGATTGGCTGAAGAAACCCCCGGTGTGTTTTCCAACGAAGCCGGGCGTGTACAATTTGAAGGGGACCGCTTTCTCTTTGCGCCCAGCAGCCCGTCTTATCTGGACACTTCCATAAAGCCCGACGCCCGTGCATTATTGGAGCAATTGGGAATCGACGTGTCGGATGCTTCCATGCATCTGTCCGACGACGGAAAAACCGCTGTGTTTTCTCAGGAAATTGCGGGATATCCGCTGTTTGGCTGCTCCATCACCGTGCTTTTCAATGATCATGGCTTGGAAACGATTGAGGGATGCTGGTTTGTGGAAACAGATAAGCCGCTGTTCCGGGAAAAAAACACCGTGAAAAACGCCCCCAGCGCGTTAATTGATTTCAGTTCCGCCGCCAGCCGCCCCCAACACGCGTTGACAGTCAGCGCGCTCACGCTGGGATATGCCGTTGACGGCGACGGTTATCACGCCACCGCTGCCCTTTCGCCCATCTGGTGCATCGAGACAGAGGCTGACGGCCCATTTTACATCCAAGCCGCAGAAAATCAGTGAAACCGCGTATAAAACGGATCCTGCGGGAAATCCTATCAATGACATTTTTGGAAAGGCGGTTTGAGCCATGCATTCAGCGCAATTTTATTATTGTGAACATTGTGAAAATTTGGTAGAGATGGTGCATTCCTCCGGCGTAAACCTTCTCTGCTGCGGGCAGGATATGACAGAATTAACGCCCAACACCACAGACGCGGCGGGTGAAAAACACCTGCCAGTCATCACACAGGAGGGAAACAAGATACACGTGGAGGTTGGCTCCACGGCACACCCCATGGGCGCCGACCACTACATCGCGTTCATCTGTTTAGAGACAAAACACGGCTGCCAGCGCAAGGAACTGCGCATCGATGCGCCGCCCTGTGCCGATTTCATGCTCACGGAGGGCGACCAGCCCGTCGCCGTGTACGCATATTGCAACCTGCACAGCTTATGGATGACAGAATTATAAGAAAGGCGTACCGTTTTCGGTACGCCTTTTCATATATCATATACAGATAACACCACGTGCCCCTGCGCCAGGCTTTGGGGGACGTCAATGATGCGCTGGTTTTTGGAACCCTTAAATTGCAAATCAATGCTGCGCTCCTCCAACACGAAGCGCCCGTCCACCAGCAAATCCAATTCCCGCAGGAATGCCAGCCAGCCATTTTCCGCCGTCGCCCCCGCCAGCAGCTCCTCCCAGGTATAGCCTGTATAGGCCATTGTGTTCAAGCCGCGCGCATGCGCCTCTTTTGCGATGTGGGTCAGCGGCTTCGCCTGCAAAAACGGCTCCCCGCCGGAAAACGTCACCCCGTCCAGCAACGGGTTTCTTTTGATGGAGGCAATCAAATCAGCCGTGTCCGCCTCATAGCCGCCGTTTGGGTCATGGGAGGCGGGATTATGGCAGCCCTCGCAGCGATGCGGGCAGCCTTGGGTGAAAATCGCACAGCGGAGCCCCGGCCCATCCACGATGGAGTCATTCGCCGTGCCAAACAGCCGGACATTCATCTGGGTTCCTCCTTTACAGCAAAAGCAACCATTTCCGGTTACAGCGTATGCTTTACACGATCCCGTTCTTCGGCGCGCTTCCCGTCGTTGAAACGGTCCAGCGTCCCCACAAGATACCCCGTAATCCGCCGGATGCGTTCGAACGGGATTCCGTCCTCCTGCTCATTCCTGCCGCATTTCGGACATTCATCCCCAATGATCCCCGTGTACCCGCAGACCGGGTCGCGGTCAACAGGATGATTGATAGAGCCGTACCCGATGCCCGCATCATGCATCGCCCGGATGACCTTTTCAAAGGCGTCCAGATTTTTTGTCGGATCGCCGTCCAGCTCTACATAGGAGATATGCCCCGCATTGGTCAATGCATGGTACGGCGCTTCCTTCGCAATTTTATCAAACGCGCTGATGGGGAAATAAACCGGGATATGGAAGGAGTTCGTATAATACTCCCGGTCTGTCACGCCTTTGATAACCCCGTATTTTTCCTTGTCAATTTTCACGAACCGGCCGGACAGCCCCTCCGCCGGCGTTGCCAGCAGAGTGAAATTCAAGCCCGTTTTTGCGCTCTGCTCATCCATCCGCTCCCGCATATGGGAGATGATGTCCAGCCCCAGGTTCTGCGCCTTATCGCTTTGCCCATGATGCTCGCCGATCAGCGCTACCAACGCCTCCGCCAGGCCGATGAAGCCCACGGACATCGTCCCGTGCTTCAATACCTCCCGCACTTCATCATCCGGCTTCAACTTTTCGGAGTCCAGCCAGACGCCCTCGCCCATCAGGAACGGGAAGTTCCGCACCTTTTTGTGGGCCTGTATCTCAAACCGGTCCATCAGCTGCCCAATGCATAAATCGATTTTACGGTCCAATTCTTCAAAAAACCATTGCACGTCGCCTTTGGCTTTTATGGCAATCCGCGGCAGGTTGATGGATGTAAAGGACAGGTTCCCGCGCCTGTTGCAGATTTGCCGCTCCGGGTCATGCACATTCCCGATGACCCGCGTCCGGCAGCCCATATAAGCGATCTCCGTCTCCGGCGTGCCGTCATAATATTGCAGGTTAAACGGCGCGTCAACAAAGGAAAAGTTCGGGAACAGGCGTTTTGCGCTGACGCGGCACGCCAGCTTGAACAAATCATAATTCGGATCACCGGGGTTATAGCTGACCCCTTCCTTCACCCGGAAAATCTGGATGGGGAAGATCGGCGTTTCGCCGTGCCCCAGCCCCGCTTCATTCACCAGCAGCACATTTTTAATGACCATGCGCCCCTCCGGTGAGGTGTCCATGCCGTAATTGATGGAGGAAAACGGGGTCTGCGCGCCCGCACGGGAGTTCATCGTATTCAGATTGTGCACCAGCGCCTCCATGGCCTGATACGTCGCCCGGTCGGTCTCCTTCACCGATACCCGCAGGGCATACTCCTGGCATTCCTGCGCCAGCTCCTCCGGGACGCCGGCCTGCGCCAGCGCTTTTCGCTCCGCTTCCGTATACGCCGCATGGTCCTCCATACGGAGCACAAGGCCCTCAGCCAGCAGCTTCTTTCTGAGCGTTGCCAGTTCCTCCTCTGAAATCTCCGCGCCGCCCTTTAATTCCAGCGCTTTTTGCAGATTTTTCGTATAAGTCTTCTGATACGTTTTCACGACCCCCGGCGCCATACCGTAATCAAAATTGACGATACTCTGCCCGCCGTGCTGGTCATTCTGGTTGGACTGCACCGCAATGCACGCCAGCGCCGCATAGCTGGCAATATCATTCGGCTCCCGCAGGACGCCATGCCCCGTGGAAAATCCGTCCTTAAATAACTGTAGCAGATCGATCTGGCAGCAGGTGGTGGTCATTGTCAGGAAATCCAGGTCGTGGATATGGATATCGCCGCTTTTATGCGCCTCCGCATATTCCGGCTTCAGCACAAACATCTCAAAGAACTGCTTCGCCCCCTCAGAGCCGTATTTCAGCATCGTCCCCATGGCGGTGTCCGCATCCACATTGGCATTCTCCCGCTTGATATTGGAATCCTTCGCATCCTTAAAGGTGATATCCTCATAAATCCGCATCAGATTTGTCTTCATCTCGCGCATCCGCGTCCGCTCCGCACGGTATACAATATACGCCTTCGCCGTGCGCACATGGCCGTTCTGGATCAATACCTTCTCCACGCAGTCCTGGATCTCCTCCACCGTCGGCATTTCCAGCCCCTTGCGCTCCAGCTCCTCCACAACCTGCTGCGCCAGCTCCATGGAATACCCGATATCATCCCTCCTGGTACTGGCAACAAACGCCTTATTGATCGCCTCCGCAATCTTACTGCTGTCAAAATCCATCTGGCGGCCGTCCCGCTTTAAAATATTTTGAATCATGTCCCATTCATCCCCTGTTTATATAATAAATACTACATATTGTGCTACAATTTTGATTATAACGCAACATCCTGTATTTGTCAAGAACATCCAGCAGGCTTTTTTAAATTTTCTTTCGGTTGACATAAATTGTATGGCTGTAACCAATTGACTTTTCACGCAAAATACGGTATAGTATAAGCTAAACACAAAAAGGAGGTGTTGTTTATGGCTTTTCAAGCAGCGATTTTCGATATGGACGGCACGCTTTTGGAATCCATGGGCGTCTGGAAGGATATCACGACGCAGTTCCTGAACCGCCGCTCCATTGAACTGACCGATGCGGACGTGCGGAAATTCCGCGATATGACGCTGGAGGAATCGCTTCCATTGATTGTCAAAATGCACAACCTGACCGACACGGTGGAAGATGTATTTGCGGAATTCAGCGCCTTGGCGGCGGATGCGTACATGAACAGCATCCCCATGAAGCCGTTTGCGAAAGAATATATCGAAAAGCTCCATGCGGCGGGCGTAAAAATCGCCATTGCCACGTCGGGATATGACAAGCTGTGCCGCGGCGCGCTGACGCGCCTGGGCGTGATGGATAAAATCGACGCCGTGGCGCTGTCCAGCGAAGTGGGCGTTAACAAGAGCAACCCGGACGTATATCTGCTGGCCGCCCGGCGGCTGGGCGCGGAACCAAAGGACTGCATGGTATTTGAGGACATCCTCATCGGCATCCAGGGCGCAAAAAAAGCCGGGATGCAAACGACGGCTGTGGCTGATTTTTCAAACGCGGATGAATGGGAACAGCTGAAAAATGCCGCTGACCGGTCTATTGAAAGCTGGGAAGAATTGTTATAAAAAACGGAACGGTTTAAACCGTTCCGTTTTTTTAGATTAATATGTACTATATACGTCATCCCATTGGGAGTTCCACTCAGCTTCTCCGCCTTCGACCGTCGCCCCTGTCAGGACATCCTCCGGGTCGCCGGATACGGTGATGACATCGGCAACGTCAAACGCCCGGACTGTGAAATCGGGTTTTATATATGTTTTCATTCTCGCGTCCTCCTTTTTATTGCGCTAAATCGTCGACAGAAACGGCGTTAAAAAGATCACTGGTCACTGTCTCGCCGTCTACAACCATAAACGACTGCGCTACGATATCTTCACCAAAATACTTTTCCGGAATGCCTGTCAGGTCCGCCGCATAGGTTTGGTCTGCTGCAATATCTTTCCCGGTATATGTTACGACCGCTGTCAGCTCGTCAGACCAATTTTCATCCACATGTTCAAACACAAACAGCGGCAGGATATACGTCCCGAACGATGTTGCCGTGCCATTCAACGCATCTACCTTGGTGATGAAGCGGATCGTGCCTTCTGCACCCTCTTTGATTGCATCCACCGCATTTGCGCTGAGTACTGTCGCTGTTGGCAAATACACCAATTGTGTCATTTCTTCATTTTCATAATATGGGTATATTTTGTCGTTTTCCGATCGGAATGTTACATAATCGGAAGACAACCAGACCTTTCCCGGATCCTGGAAATAGTTTTTCTCCAGATTAATCTTTTCCGGGGCGGTAAAGAAATACACCTCCAGGGCTTCTTGCGACAAATTCCCATCCGTTCCGTAGAATTTGTTCCCTGTAATTTCTGCAGAAAATGCGTAATTGGCATATTGGCCCGAGCTGGCCGCGTTACGGGATTCCACATGGATAAACCGCTGCCCCTGTATGCTTGAATTCCGGAAGGCATTCCCGGTAATGACCACGCTTGCAGTATCCGCATACGGTGTTACTTGGATACAATCCCAATCAACATTGTCAAAGGAGCAATCCTTAACAACCAGCTCTGCTGTCAAACCACTTGCATAAATAGCCGATTTATTATTGTTTTCATTATGAATATTTTCAAAGTTAACGTTTTGTACCGTACCGCCAACATCGCCCTTGAAATTCAATGAAGAATCGCCGCTAATGATATGCCCGCGACCTTCAAATATAATATTTTTATCGATGCTGAGACTGCCGATATCCGCCATGTCTCTTGTCATCTCAACCGTGTCGCCGGGTTCTGCATCTGTCAGGGCACCTTCCAACGTAGGATAACCATATACATCACCATTGGACTTGACCAAATCCGCCACTATTAAATCCTGTATTTCCCAACCAATGTCATCATCCTGTATCCCGTCCAGAACCAACGTATTGGTCTTTTTGCCAGTGATGTTGTTATACGTATAGATTTCGCCGATTTGGTTGCCCTTGTATGAATCGCTTGCGGTTGCCGTGACGGTACCCGTGTTTGTACAGCCGGTGACGGTAATGGTGCCCGGATCTTCCACCCAAATCTGGCCGAGAATCCCGCCTGCAACGGCATAAAATGTATTGGAATCGCCGGCGGTGACAGCCCCATCATTTGTACAGCCGGTAACCGTCGCGCCGTTCTTCACATAGGTTGCAATGCCGCCGGCATAGGTATAAGATTTTTCATTGTCTGAGCTTGTACCTGTGATTGCACCGGTGTTGGTGCAATTGTTAATAGCGCCGCCGTTGACTTCGCAGGCAATACCGCCCGCATAGGTGAACCAATTACCCAAAGAGGACACATTGACTGTCACATCGGAAGAGCAGTCTGTGATCTGGGACTGATAGGAATATTCAACAAGCCCCGCGGCCGCAACCCCGCTCGGTTCGGCTTCGGGATCGGGTTCCGGTCCTTCTGCTACAAGCACGCCGGAGACGGTACAGCCGGTAATTGCTGCATCCTCGGCACGCCCCGCCAGCACGCCGGTCCAGCCGGAAGAGGTAACATCCGCCCCGGAAATATGTAAATCTGTAACCGCAGCACCGGAAAGGCAATAGAAGAACCCGCAGTAATCTTCCTGATCATTGGTGATTTTCAGGTTGGAAATGGTATGCTCTTGCCCATTAAATGTCCCACTGAATAAGGCGCCGGATTTTCCGATCGGCGTCCATTCTATATCAGCCAAATCGATGTCCGTTTCCAGGGTGATGGTTTTGCCGGCAAAATTAGTGCCTCCATTTACTAATTCCGCCAAACCGGCCAAGTCCTCTGCGGTGGATATGGTAAACGTTTCGCCGGATCCATCCTCATACCATTCCTGCGTGGCAGAGCCGTCCCATGTGTCCGCTTCTGCTGCTGCAACGGGATCCGCCGCTGCTGCCGTCAGCCCAGCTGCACCCAACAGCATTGTACTTGCAAGGATCGCAGCCAATTGTTTTTTCATGACATTCTCTCCCTTTAAAATTTTATTTATAAAACCGGCGATTCCGCCGTTTTTATACAATCAGTAACTAAATACAGATTCGTACTGTATCATATACAGTACGAAAAGGGGGTACCCCCTTTTCGTACTGTATATGATACAGTACGAATCTGTATTTAGTTACTGATTG
>DVND01000212.1 GCA_018714645.1 Candidatus Avimonoglobus intestinipullorum | reverse complement strand
TTCATTGTCCAATATGTTTGACAAACCTACAAATTTATAAATTTATCACACTTCTTCACGAAACAGCAGTTCTTCCGCCAAAGCCGCACAATCACCGATGCAATTGATACAGGGGCGTTTTTTGTAGAATTCAGCCGTGCGCGCCGTCGGAACCGGCCCGGACTCCTTTGGAAGCTGCGCCCCCAGCAGTTCGGAACAGATGATGGAGCCGTTTTTTTGTTTAAAAGCAGCCGCCAATTCCTGGATTTTTGCGTAGAGTTCTTTACGCGCACCCATGTCCGCCGCGCTGCCGGAGGAATATTTCAAGCTTGCCAGTATGAACATTCCTGAAACTGCACCGCAGGTCAGGCGCATCCGTCCCATACCGCCTCCGAAGCATTCTGAAAAGCGCATGGCGGTTTCCAAATCCACGCCCACCAGGTCGCAATACGCAGAAACAACCGCCTGGGAACAATTATATCCTTTTTTGAAATTGTTTTTTGCCAGTTCAACCCGATTCATTTTTTCCACCTCTATCCGGTATTATAACCGAAAAATGCCCCAAATGCAAGTGTGTGTCAATTATATCCTGTATAAATACGGCGCCGCGGCAAAAAATATCCTAAGACAGGAGGATTTGAGATGTTGAGTACAATTTTGGGGTTTACACAGTTTATTTTTACAATTATTATCGGTTTATATTTTTGGGGCCAGTTCCGGAGCCAGCAGAGTTCTGAAAAAGGTATAAAGGAAGATTCAAAAATTGAAATGGAGCATTTGAACGCCATGCGCAGAATTTCCCTGAGCCAGCCGCTGACAGAAAAAACGCGCCCTAAAAATCTGGAGGAAATCGTCGGACAGGAGGAGGGCGTACAGGCGGTGAAGGTGGGGCTGTGCGGCCCAAATCCGCAGCACATCCTGATTTACGGCCCGCCGGGAGTGGGGAAAACCGCCGCCTGCAGGGTTGCGCTGGAGGAAGCGAAGCGGACGGCGGAATCGCCCTTTGGGAAAGACGCAAAATTTGTGGAGGTGGATGCGACCATCATGCACTATGATGAGCGCAGCATCGCAGACCCGTTGATCGGTTCTGTCCACGACCCGATTTATCAGGGCGCGGGCGCTTACGGGCAGGCGGGCGTCCCGCAGCCCAAGGAAGGCGCGGTATCCAAAGCCCACGGCGGCGTTTTGTTCATTGACGAAATCGGGGAATTGCAGCAAATCCAGATGAACCGGCTTTTAAAGGTTTTAGAGGATCGGAAGGTACAATTTGAAAGCGCATACTATGCCTCCACCAACAAGAATATCCCGCGCCATATCCATGACATGTTTAAAAACGGCGTCCCGGCGGATTTCCGGCTGGTGGGCGCGACCACCAGGAGCCCGGAGGAAATTCCGCCTGCCCTGCGTTCCCGCTGTATGGAAATTTATTTTAATCCGCTAACCAAACAGGATTTGATGAAAATTTTGGACAATGCCGTCGAAAAGCTGGATATCAGCCTGGGAATGGACTGCAAACGCATGATTTGCTCCTACGCCGCAAACGGCAGGGATGTGGTCAGCATGTTGCAGACGCTGGCCAGCAAGCTGGCGCTGGAGCACAAAACGTCCGCAGAGATTGCAGATGTGGAGTGGGTCGTAGAGACAGGGCGGTACAGCGCCAAGATGGACGAAGAACTGGAGGAAGGAGCGCGCGTCGGCGTTGTAAACGGCCTGGCCGTCACAGACGCTGGCTGCGGCATGCTCATGCCGATTGAGGTATCTGCCGAATTGGGGCAGGGCGCGGTAAAATGCACAGGGATTATGGAGGAAGAGACGATCAGCCGCGGCAATTTGAGCCTGACCCGCACAAGTACAGCGAAAGGTGCTGTCAACAACGTGATGACCGTCCTGCGCACTGTTTGCAAAATCGATTTGTCCGCATACAATCTGCATATTAATTTTTCCGGCGGGATGCCTGTTGACGGCCCCTCTGCGGGGACTGCTATTTTCATCGGCTGCTATTCCGCTATCTTAAACCTCCCCGTTGATAACCGGTACGCATTTACGGGAGAGCTGTCGATCAAGGGGCTGGTGAAGCCCGTCGGCGGCGTGGCGGCAAAAATAGAGGCGGCGCAGAAGGCCGGCGCCCACACGGTGTTTATCCCTAAGGCGAACGCTCAAAAGAAGTTTGAAACAATGGGGATAAAAGTGATTGCAGTTCATCATATTAACGAGATATTAGAGCATGTGTTTGCGGCGGGGCGGGGAAAAATCGTGGATATCCCGCTCCCGGAACAGGAAATCCTGAGCGCAAAAGGCAAAGAATAGTTTTTCTTGCCCAAAACAGTTGAAAAATCACGAAAAACAAGATATAATAAAGATATATATCTTTTTAGCGTTTTTTTGTGAAAGGACTGTTTTACTTTGAATATAAAAAAAATTATGCCGCTGCTGCCGCTCCGGGGGATGGTTGCATTTCCTGGGATGTCTGTCAGCATCGACGTTGTCAGGGATAAATCCCAGCGGTCGCTGGAGGCGGCTATGGAAGAGGAAAAAGAGCTTTTCCTGGTCGCCCAGCGGGATGTGGAGGTGGAGCATCCAAAGGCGAACGACTTATATCTGGTAGGCGTAACGGCTAGGGTGCAGCATGTTGTCAAGCTGCCCGGCGGGGTTTCAAGAATTGTATGCGATACGCAGAAGAGGGCAGTGCTGAAGGAACTCCTTTCCACAAGCCCGTACTACAATGCCGTTGTGGAGGAACAAAACGATATCAACACAGACCAGGTACTGGTCAACCAGGCGTTCGTCCGGGCGCTGCAGGAGGCGTTTGAGGAATATTTTTCGTTTGCCAGGCGCATGATACCAGAAAATATCAAAGATATATTCCTGGCGCACGAGGTCGGCAGCTTTGCCGACGCAATTGCCGCAAACCTCCAATGCAATTACGCCGCGAAGCAGGAAATCCTGGAGCTGTTTGACGTGTATCAGCGCGTGGAAAGGCTGCTGGTCCTGATACGCAATGAAATTCAGGTCTTAAAGATTGAAAAACAGATTTCAGACCGTGTGAAGCAGAAAATGGACGACAATCAGCGGGAATACTACCTGCGGGAAGAACTGCGCATCATTGAGCAAGAACTGTATGGAAAAGACGGCGAGGCGGACGAGCTGGAAGCCTACAGGGCGAAAATAAAAGAGCTGGACTTGGCGGACGAATATAAGGAAAAGCTGGAAAAAGAAGTGGGGCGGCTGGAAAAAATGCAGCCGTCCTCTGCGGACAGCGCGGTGCTCCGGAATTATCTGGACACGGTGCTGGAATTGCCATGGAATGAAAAAACGGAGGAAAACACGGACATCAACCGCGCAAGGGAAATCCTAGAGCGGGATCATTACGGCCTGGAGCAGGTCAAGGAACGGATTTTGGAGCATCTTGCGGTACATACGCTCACAAATGGGAAGCAAGGTTCTATCATTTGCCTGGTGGGGCCGCCCGGAACCGGAAAAACCTCTATTATACGCTCCGTCGCAGAGGCTTTAAACCGCAATTATGTGCGGATTTCACTGGGCGGGATCCATGACGAGGCCGATATCCGCGGGCACCGGAAAACCTATATTGCCGCAATGCCGGGGCGCATTATCAGTGCGCTGACACAGGCAAAGAGCAAAAATCCGGTGTTGCTGTTTGATGAACTGGATAAAATGGGGGCGGATTTTAAGGGCGACCCTTCCGCAGCGCTGTTGGAGGTGCTGGATGCGGAGCAAAACCATGCCTTCCGCGACCATTATATCGAGCTGCCCTTTGATCTGTCGGAGGTGCTGTTTATTGCGACTGCAAATACGTTGTCTACGATCCCTGCGCCGCTTCTGGACCGGATGGAAGTGATTGAGCTTTCAGGCTACACAGAACAGGAAAAGCTGGAAATCGCAAAGCGGTATCTGATCCCAAAGCAGCTTGAAAAAAACGGTCTGCGCGGGAAACGGATCACCATTGAAGATGCAGCAATCCATGATTTGATCAATTACTATACCCGTGAATCAGGCGTGCGGAATCTGGAACGGGAGATCGGCAGGCTGCTGCGGAAGATCGCCAAGGCGTTTTTGACGGAAAACAGGCGCAGCGCAAAGGTGACGCCCAAAACGCTTGTGCGCTATTTGGGAAAGCATAAATATAATTTTAGCATGATGAATGTAAAAAGTGAAATTGGCACCGTGCGCGGCCTGGCATGGACCAGCGCGGGCGGGGATACGCTGTCCGTAGAGGTGAACACCATGCCGGGGACGGGAAAAGTGGAGCTGACCGGCAAGCTGGGCGATGTTATGAAGGAGTCCGCGCTGACCGCTATCAGCTGTATCCGGGCGCGGAGCAAAGGCTTGAAGCTCAAAGACGATTTTTATAAGCATACGGATATCCACATCCATGTGCCGGAGGGGGCCGTCCCCAAGGATGGGCCGTCGGCCGGGATTACCATTGCCACCGCCGTCGCCTCGGCGCTGACACAGCAGCCCGTCCGCAACGATGTTGCCATGACGGGGGAAATCACCCTGCGCGGGAATGTGCTGCCAATCGGCGGCCTGAAAGAGAAAACCCTCGCCGCATACAGGGCGGGGATCCGCACGGTCGTTATTCCGGACGGGAACCGGAATGACATTGACGATATCCCTGAAAACATTAAGGAAGAAATGCAGTTTGTTCCTGTGAAAACGATTGACAGCGTACTGAAAACGGTGATGCTGCACGAAAGAGGAGGGCGCGTATGAATATTCACAATGCGGAGCTGACGGTGTCAGCTGTGCACAAAGACCAGTATCCGGCAGAGGGGCTGCCCGAATTTGCTTTTGTGGGGCGTTCCAATGTGGGGAAATCCTCCCTCATTAACAAGCTTTTAAACAGGAAAGCGCTGGCGCGCGTCAGCGGAACGCCCGGAAAAACCGCAACAATTAATTTTTACAATATTGATGACACAATATATCTTGTGGATTTGCCGGGCTACGGATATGCAGTGCGCTCGGAGGAGGAGATTAAAAAGTGGGGGCGGATGATTGAGGATTATCTGCACAACCGCAATGCGCTGCGCCATGTCATCCTCTTGGTGGACAGCCGCCACGAACCAACGGAGGACGACAAGCTGATGCTCCATTGGATCCGGGAGCATCATGAAAACGCGATTGTCATTGCAACCAAAACGGATAAGCTCAAAAAGCGGGAACTGGAAAAAAACCTCCATATGATCTGGAAAAAGCTCCGTTTGGGGGAAGACGATATTTTGGTGCCCTTTTCAACAAAGGATGACGAAGGGAAATTTACGGTGTGGGATATGATCCATTTGATGCGTCAGAATGAGATGTGATGCGGCGGTGCCGCATTTAGGAGTTGCGTTATATGAAAAAAGGCAGTATATTTGTAATCGCCGGTGTGATTCTGGCTGCAGTTGTATTTTACGGCGTCCGGTATGTAAGAGCGCCGATCGGGACGCAGACCTTGCAGATGGTAACGCGGGAGGAACGCTTCCCGGGGGAAGCATACATCGTGCGCGATGAAATCGTCTATACAGCCCC
>DVND01000211.1 GCA_018714645.1 Candidatus Avimonoglobus intestinipullorum | reverse complement strand
AAAACGGAAATATAAAACATACAAAGGTATCACGTGGCACTGGTGAAATTAAAGGTTTTTTATGGAAAGAAATTTTAAGAAAACAACTTTGTGTCTCTGAAGAGTATTTCAACGATAAAATTTAATATTACGTGAAAAGTCGCTTATTTGGGGCGGCTTTTTGTTTGTCTGAAAGGATGGTATTATGAATAAGACTACAAATCACCCTGCAGGAGCTCATCCGCAGGAAGGAACAAATGCTGGAGAGTAAAGCAAAACCCAAAACCGGAACGCTGTACATCAAGTCATTAGACAGTACCATAACCATTGAAGGCCCAACGGCGTCTATGGCGAAGGAGTCACAGGACATGGAGAACGGTGATGCGTACATTGTATATTCCTGTGTTGCTGACCCTTGTCTGAAATCCAAGGAACTGCAGGAGGCATTCGGCTGCGCAGACCCGATGGAGATTGTGGATATGGTGTTCGAACCGGGCGAAATTCCTCTGATTGCGGTGGAATGCCTGAAGCTGGCGGGCTATATTGACGGCGTTAAAGCGGTGGACGAACTAAAAAACTAATCAAAAGTGACGGAGAGCTTGCCATGCTCTGTCACTTTCTAAACCGAGGAATAACACCTGATAAAGTGATAAATCTTCCTTACGGTGAAAAGTTGTTTTACAAAGCGGCTTATGAAATATACTGCGAGGACGAGTATGAAAAAATAAAGGCATTGACGGGCGGTGATGGCAATGGCTAAAAAGAACATTGGCGCGACCCTGTCCATTAAGGACGGGAACTTCACCACCGGGATCAAGAATGCCGTCACCGGGCTGAAAAATCTTAAAAATCACACCACCAATGCTACGGGCAGCCTGAAAAAGTTTGGCACACAGAGTAAATCCACAGGCGATACGCTCTCAGGACTCGCAAAAAAGGTGACCGGTGTTGTTGCGGCTTATGCCGGATTTAGTCAAGTGAAAAATTTTATGACAGACTGTGTCACAGGCGTACTGGAATTGGAGCGGGCAAACGAGCGTCTCGGCACTCTTATGATGAATGTCAAAGGCACCACCCAGGCGCAGGTCGACGAAATCATCAAATACGGCGATGCACTCGAACTGGTCACCACAATCGAAGGAGACGCAACAGTGGTCGGAGCATCACAGCTTGCCACCTTCCAATTACAAGGCGATACCATCAAAACACTGCTTCCCGCTTTGCAGGACTTAGCGGTTTCCTCATATGGCGTATCTGTTTCACAGGAACAGATGCAATCGATGGCAAACCTGCTCGGTAAAGTTATGACCGGCTCCACGAGCGCCCTCACCCGTTACGGCGTTATCATGACTGACGCACAAAAATCCATCCTTCAGACAGGGACGGAAAGCGAACGGGCCGCCATGCTTGTGGAGGTGCTTGGCCAGAACTTCGGCGGGCTTGCCGAATCAATGGCAAAAACGCCGGAAGGCCGTATTGTACAATTGAGAAATGCCTGGGGCAGCGTTAAGGATATTGTCGGTTACGGTGTGCTTCCGGCAATTACATCGGTCGTAACCTTCCTGGCGTCTAAAATTCCTGCCGCGCAGGCAGTGATGACAAAGGCTGTTGATGCGGCAAAGGTCCCGCTTATTTGGATCAAAGACAACATCCTCCCTCCGCTGGTTACTGCGTTTCAGAATGTATGGAACTTCGGCGTTTTGGCATTTAACAATATCAAAAGCGCGGTAGAGCAAAACGAGGGTAAGTTTGCAAGCGTCGGGACGCTTTTAACAGGCGTCCGTGACGCTCTTTTTAATGCGTTTGAGTTCTGCAAACCTGCACTGAACTGGGTAAAAGATACCGGCCTTCCCATGATTGTGAACGCGCTTGCCGGTGTTGTGCAGTGGGCGTCAAACGTATACACGTTTTTTGCAGCAAATTGGAATGCCATCGCGCCCATTATCATCGGCATTGCCGGTGCAATTGTGATTTACAAGACGGCGGTAGTTGCCATCAGCGCCGTTCAGAAAGCGTGGACGGTTATTCAAGGGCTGTGTACGGCGGCACAGTGGGCGTGGAATGTTGCACTGACGGCAAACCCTATCGGCATTATCATTGTGGCAATTGGTGCATTGATTGCTATCGGCGTCGCGCTTTGGATGAACTGGGACAGTGTATGCGCATGGTGCAAACAGGCATTTCAGGCTGTCGGAGACTTCTTTGTGTCGGTCGGCACAGCCATCGGCGATTTCTTTGTCGGACTGTGGACCGGCATCAAAGACACAGCCGTTTCTGTATGGCAGGGGATCACCGGCTTTTTGTCCGGCGCATGGAACACGATATCCTCTGCAGCGACCTCTGTATTTACCGGTATCGGCAACGCCGTAAAAAATGTCTGGAACGGGATTGTGAACGCGATAAAGGGCGCAATCAACAAAATCATCTCTGGCATCAATTCCATGATACGGGGCGCGGTGAATGGGATTAACGGTCTCATCAACGGCATTAACAAGGTGACCGGCGCTGTTGGCATTCCGGCAATTCCTACCTTTACCGCGCCGCAGATCCCGCTTTTAGCACAGGGCGGCTTGATCAGGACGGCCGGCTCGGTTATTGTCGGCGAAAAAGGGCCGGAGCTTTTAAACCTTCCCCAGGGGGCAAAAGTAACGCCGATAGATAAATCTTCAAAGCGCACGGACAACCATTTTACAATCAATATTTATGCCGACGGTAAATCGACGGAAGAAATTGTAGACGATTTGGTTCCGAAATTAAAGTTTGCCCTGGCAAATCTCTAAAGGAGGCACAGACAAATGGATATCTACTTAAGCGTAAACAACCGGGAGCAGATATTGAAGCTGCCTGTGCTCCCGGCGGAGTTCACCGTTTCAAAACCGCATACAAACGAAGTATTTGAAACCGTAACCCAGGGGCAGCTAAAGCTGATTGGGCGGCCCTCACTAAAGAGCATATCATGGAGCAGCTTTTTCCCCGTCCGGGACTATCCCTTCCTGCGCGACCGCAGCGATACGGCATTCGGGTATCTCTATACCATTGACACCTGGATGCTGCAGAAACTGCCGATTCGCTTAATCATTACGCAAACGCCAATCAATATGGCCTGCTGCGTGGATGATTTTTCTTATACCATCAAAAAGGACGGGGACATGAACTACAGCATCACTCTGTCTGAGGTGAAACTGATATAAAGGGGGCGGCGGGATGAGCGCACAGCAGATTGTCAGCATTGCCGAACAGCAGCTTGGGATCAGCGGCAGGCCAAACAAGTTTACTCAGTGGTATGGCGCAATCGGCGGCACGACCTCCTATGCATGGTGTGTCGTTTTTATCGGCTGGTGTTTCTCTCAGGCGGGGCTTAGCCTTTTTCCGCGAACGGCAAGCGTAGTCTGCGTCTTGGATTATGCAAAAGAAAACGGATATTTCAAGTCGAAAGGCAGCTACACGCCAAAAGCCGGGGACATTATGATCCAGCAGTCAGGCGGCGCAAGCCATGTGGGGATTGTAACCGGCGCGGGAAACAACTGTTTTTATACCATAGAGGGAAACTGCAGTAACTCGGTTAAAAAGGTGACGCGGTATTATGACGGGAAGCTGACAGGCTTTTTTGTGCCACCATATGCCGAAAACACAGCAGCCGCGCCGGTTACCGACAACGACCGGGAACTGCCCAAAGACCCGGTGCTGTATGACAGCTTCGGGACGGGCGGAAATACGGTTAACGAAGGCTTCTCCCAAAGCCGGGAAGAAACCCATGCGTTTTATGCAGGCGGCAATGATATAACAAAGTATGTCGGTAATCTGTCATGGCAGAATACCATAGACGAGCTTGCCACAACCGTCAGCTTTGAAGTGGCAAAATCAGATACCAAGTACATAAACCTTTATACGCCTAAGCCGGGAGATATCATCAATCTATATACCAATGTTGAAATTCTGCGCGGCATTATTGTTTCGGTAGATGACGGGTCGGAGTTTGTAAACAAATACACCGCCTGTGATTTCGGGTGGTATTTGAATAAATCCACCGAAACCTATCAGTTTAATAAAATGGCGGCGTACAAGGCGATACGGAAAATCTGCGAGGATTCCAATATACCGATAGACAATATTCCCATGCTTGAAATGGAAATAACAAAGATTTATGCGGATAAGGTCTTATCGGATATCATTCGTGATATTTTGTCACAATGTGAAGGTACATATAACTTTGACGTAACCCCTGCTGGACTTCGGATTTATACCATTGGCAGTCTTTACGCCTATCCTGAGTTTCGCATTACACCGAACACAAGGCTGATATATTCTCCCACACTGAGAGGGAATGTATCGCATACTCTCAGTATTGAGGAAATGAAAAACAGCGTCAAGGTAATTTCTGAAAAGGACAGCGCCTACACCGTTCAGACGGTCTTAAAGGATGAGGACAGTATATATCAATATGGCTTTCTGCAGGAGGTCATAAAGATTGACCCGGAAAAGGAAAATGCACAAAGCATAGCACAAACAAAACTCGCCCAGCTTTTAAAGCCTGCGGAAACGTTTTCCATCGAAATTATAGAGGCTTTGGACAGCTACACCCGCGCCGGAATGGTCTTAAATGTAGACAATACGGACTATCTCATTGAGAGCGCACAGCACAGCATCAAAAATGGCGTGCATTATGTAAAACTGGATTTAAGAAAATTCAGTTAATGCGTCAATGGACAAAATGGTATTTTTATGATATAATTTTATAAAACATAAAAAGAGAGGTGTTCATATGAAGATGAGAAAAACCATAGCGCAAATCCTTGCGGCAGTTGTTCTGGCCGCGTCCATGAGTTTCGGGAATTATGCCGTCCTTGCAGAGGACAACATCACTGTAACGGTTAACGGGAACCAATTAAGCTTTGACCAGCCGCCAATCATTAAAGACGGGCGAACACTGGTGCCGCTGCGCGCCATTTTCGAGGCGCTAGGAGCGGAGGTGACCTGGCTTGGCGAGGAGCAGGCAATTGCCGCGCAGAGCGGGGACACCACCATTGTGATGCAGATTGGGAATAACCAGTTCGGGAAAATGACCAGCAGCGATAACGGGGTGACGTATGATCTGGATGTCCCACCTGAAATCATAAACGGCAGGACACTTGTCCCGGCAAGGGCTGTTGCCGAAGCGCTGGACTGCAGCGTGGACTGGGACGGGAACACCCAAACTGTGACCATCATATCGGAAAAATGGATTGACGGCGATAATTCAGGCACAAATGCATATATCCATAACGGCGTGGTTTACTACTCCTTTATTTACCAGCCGTATATCTACGCCTATGACGGCGGCGCCACGAAAACCTACGCCGCAGGCGGCGCCCCGCTTGGGATCGTGGTAAGCGGCAACAAAATCTACTACATCAACCGGGATAATCAGACCGTATGCGCGATTCATATCGCGACAGGGGAACGGGAAACTCTGTTTGCGCGCCTGAGCGAGATCAGGGATTTTTCCGTCTGCGGGGACAAGATGGCAATCATTGGCTTTGATGGGGATACCCAGTGCGTATACCGATTGGATTTGACCTCGGGCAATGCGGAAAAAATTTATACCCGTCCGGAAAAGGAAGGCCTTTTTGTAGAGAAGGAAAGCAATTTCGCGCTCTGGAAGCAGTATCTGTTTGCTGTGGAAAGCTTCTCCCCGCTGCTTGACGGGGAATCGGAATGCAAAATACTGATGATTGATACCGAGACGGGCGCGTCCCAGGAGGTTTGCAGCATCAAAGGCACGGTAACCTCAACGGATTTCAGAAGCAGCAGCTATTCGCATAGGTATAACGGTGCAATGGCGAAGTTTGATAATGATAATGCCTATTTTGGACTCCAGTTCTCAAGCAGTGAAGATTCAAGCAACCGTAATAATACCAAATCATTTACTGAATATCTGAAAATCAATCTTGCAAACGGTGCAATGACAGAAATTACAGAGTCGGAATTTGAAAGTGCGGCGGATCTTGCGGTCAAAATTCCCGGCGAATGGACGTATGACAGCGACAAAACTGGAGTGTACCGGACAAATACACAGTCTGGGATTACAGAAACTCTGCTTTCCGGTGAAAATTATTACTATATTACCAACGATACGCAATGGGTCGTAGTATTGCAGGCAAAGACCACCGGCGGGACACCAACGTCAACGAAGGGATACCAATCGGCTGAAATCATGGTGCTGGACGCCGATGGGAACAACCTGACAACGATCAATTCCTATAGCGGCTCGTCAGGCGCATCGTCGCCAACAGGCGAGATCGATACCGGAAGCCTTGCACCGGAGGCCTGCGCGGTATGCGGAGGAAGCGGCATGGTGACGTGCAGCTATTGCAGAGGCACCGGGCGCGG
>DVND01000210.1 GCA_018714645.1 Candidatus Avimonoglobus intestinipullorum | reverse complement strand
ACAGCCGCACGTGAGCGGCTGCCTGTGATAGTAATGCGGTGTCAAATTTTCAGAGCCTCTTATAGAGGTTAAGCCTGTAATAGCCCCTTATAGGGGCTGTGCAAACCACCAGTTTACTGGTGGTTATGATTAATCATTTACCGAATAACACGCACACGCAGGACGCCGTCAATTGCATTC
This sequence comes from Candidatus Avimonoglobus intestinipullorum, assembly GCA_018714645.1. Lineage (GTDB taxonomy): Bacteria > Bacillota > Clostridia > UBA1381 > UBA1381 > Avimonoglobus > Avimonoglobus intestinipullorum. The sequence goes on along the minus strand of DVND01000210.1, from coordinate 5,273 downwards.
AATTTATCCACCAGCTCATCTGTAATAACAACGTCTGCATTGATAATGGTATATGCGTTATCCTTTTTGCTCTTGTTAATCATATCCGAGATATTGGAGCCTTGGGCAGAAAACGCCGCCGTAAACTGCGTAATCATGTTCGGAATGTTCCTATGGATAATCGCGACCCTGCCATGCTCTCCCATAGGCAGGGAACAATTCGGGAAGTTTACGGAATTCAAAATATTCCCGTTTTCCAAATAATCCGCCAACTCCCGCGCCGCCATCACCGCGCAGTTATCCTCCGACTCGCTGGTGGAAGCGCCGAGATGCGGGATTGCGATAATCCCCTTCTGGTTCACAGTTTCCGCACACGGGAAATCAACGACATAATGTGCAACTTTTCCATCCGCGATCGCCTTTTTGATATCGTCATTATTGACAAGCTCCCCGCGGGCAAAATTCAGGATATTCACGCCGTCCTTCATCACCGCAAAGGTATCCGCGCTCAGCATGTTTCTGGTTTCGTCGGTCAGCGGCACATGGATGGTAATATAGTCCGCCTGTGCATAAACATCCTGCACATTTTTTGTCGTCATAATATGGCTTGACAGCCGGAGCGCATAATCAACCGACAGGTACGGGTCATATCCGATAACCTTCATCCCCAGATGGTAGGCCGCATTCGCAACCAAAACACCGATGGCGCCTAAGCCGATCACACCCAGCGTCTTGCCCTGGATTTCATGCCCCGCGAAATTGGATTTCCCCTTTTCCACCTGCTTGGCAACATCGTCGCCCGTCAGCGTATTCGCCCAGGCAATCCCGCCGTTGACGTCTCTGGACGCCAGCAACAATCCCGCCAAAACCAATTCCTTCACCGCATTGGCGTTGGCCCCAGGCGTATTGAAAACGACAATCCCTTTTTCAGAACATTTGTCAATGGGGATATTGTTCGTGCCCGCGCCAGCCCTTGCAACAGCCTTCAGGGAAGCCGGAAGCTCCATATCATGCATGGAAAAGCTTCTCAAAATGATGCCGTCCACATCTTTTGCCTGATCGTCGGTAATTGCGTACTGCGCCGCGGGAAGCTGCTCCAGCCCGCAGGCCGCAATTTTATTTAATGTCAGTATATCATACATCGCAGCTACACTCCTTTATTTATTTTCCGCCTCAAATTTTTTCATAAAGTCCACAAGCGCCTGCACGCCTTCCACCGGCATTGCGTTATAGATGCTCGCCCGCATGCCGCCGACGGTACGGTGCCCCTTCAAGTTCACGAGCCCGGCCTCTTTTGCATCTTTCACGAATTTCGCGTCAAGCGTTTCATCGCCCGTCACAAAAGGCACATTCATCAAAGAACGGTCCTCCGGAACGACCGTCCCCTTAAACAGCGCGGACTGGTCAAGATAGTCATAAAGGATCTTTGCCTTTTTCTTGTTGATTTCCTGTAATGCTTTGACGCCGCCCCGTTCCTTGATCCATTCCAGCACCAGCTTCAGGACATAAATCGCATAGGTGGGCGGGGTATTATACATCGAACCGTTGTCCGCATGGATTTTATAATTGAACATCACCGGCGTGATATCCATTTCATTACCGATCAAATCCTCCCGGACGATGACCAGCGTCACCCCCGCGGGGCCGAGATTCTTCTGTGCGCCCGCAAACAGCAGGCCGAATTTGGACACGTCAATCTCCTCGGACATCACCATGGAGGAAATGTCCGCCACCAGCGGCACATTGCCCGTATCCGGCAGTTCTTTGAACTTTGTCCCGTAAATCGTGTTATTCATACAGATGTAGAAATAATCGGCATCCTTAGAAAACGTTGCCGGGTCCAGTTTCGGAATATATGAAAAGGTTTTATCCGCAGAGGAGGCCACCTTATTCACCGTGATATACCGCTCCGCCTCCTGGCAAGCCTTTTTGGCCCACTGGCCGGTAATGACAATATCACACTTCTTATTCTTATTCGCCAGGTTCATCGGAATCATGGTAAACTGGCTGGAGCCGCCGCCCTGCAGGAACAATACCTTATAGTTGTCCGGCACATGCATCAATTCGCGCACCAGCGCTTCCGCGCCCTGGATAATTGCCTCATAGTCCTTGGAACGGTGGCTCATCTCCATAACGGACATCCCCGCGCTGCCGTACTCCACCATTTCCTTCTGCGCCCGTTCCAGAACCTCTACAGGCAGCATGGACGGCCCTGCTGAAAAATTATATACTCTGCTCATAATTCCCCTCCAACATTTCCTTTATTTTTGCTTCTTATGTAAAATACAAAAGAACTAATGCGTTTATTATATTACAACCACAGGAAATAGTCAAGATGTTCCGTTATTTTTCTGTCAAATTCTGTTCTATTCTCCCGCGGCAAAATATTTTTCAATGGAATCGGCAATAGCCCAGGCCAGCTTCGCCTGGTATTCCGCATCATTGAGCTTTTGCTCTTCTTCAGGATTCGACAAAAAGCCGCATTCCACCAAAATCGATGGAAGCGGCGGGTTTTTCATCAAAAACAGCCGTTCATCCGCCGCTTTCACCGCTTTCATCTGCGCCCCTGTCACACCGCCCATCTTCTGCTGCATAATTTCGGCCAGTTCTTTCATCTCCGGATGCTCTTTATCATAAAACAGCCGCAAGCCGCTGATTTTCGGGCTATCGAAGGAATTCATGTGTATGGAAACGAACAAATCCGCTTTACTGGTTTTCATAATTTCCGTCCGCTTGTTCATGTCCTCCCGCTTCATCTCCCGGACGCTTCCCGCATGTTCCCCCTGCAGCCCTTCTTCGGAAGTCCGCGTCATCACCGTGCGGATGCCCTTTCCCTCTAAAACCTCGCATAGTTTCTGGGCGATTGCCAAATTGATCTCCTGCTCCACCGTGCCGCCCGCGCCCACTGTCCCGCCGTCCGGCTGCCCGTGCCCCGCGTCGACCACCACTGCAATCCGATCCTTTTCGCCATATCCAAAGGTTTTTACATAGGGGGAAAACTTCACCGCCGCGCCAAGCGTCAGCCCGACAACCGCAAAAATCAATCCCCATACAACGCTTTTCCTGCTCCTGACAATAAACATGCTTTCATCCCCTTATAGGCAACGTTTTCTATTCATCCTATGCGGGAATTTGTCAGATTATTATTGCAGCCGCAAAAGCCCCGTTTCACGAAAGCTCCTTTTCCGCCGTGTCCAAATACCGCGCCAGATCGGCCAACTGGATAAATTCAGCGCGCAGGCCAAATTGATCCGTACCCTTCGCCCGGCGCGCATGATCGATAACAGCCCCGTAATCCGCACTGCCTTTATATTCAGACCGGTTCAACAGCATACCAAACGCCGCTACCGCCGAGGCAAACCGGTAATGCGCGCTCTGTTCTTCTGCATTTTGATTCGCAACCGGGATTTCCAAAAGTGTGCTTTCGGTTTCTCCCGGCTTTTTATAGCGAATCTTCAAAAACAGCAATTCCTCAGAATCCGTAACTTGCACATCCCGATACCGCAGCGGGTCCTCCATTTCCGCCCCGTCTGCCATTTTTAATTCATAAAACGCCGTCACCTGATGCCCTGCGCCCATTTCACCGGCGTCTACCGCATCATCCGCAAAATCCTCGTTTTCCAGGTTCCTGTTTTCATATCCCACCAAACGGTATTCCGAAACCACGTCCGGATTGAATTCCACCTGCAGCTTCACATCGTCAGCCACCGTGTACAGCGTTTTGGTCATATCCTCTACCAGCACTTTCTTCGCTTCTTTCAGGGAATCGATATAAGCATAGTTGCCATTCCCCTTATCCGCCAGCGTTTCCATACGGTTATCCTTGTAATTTCCCATTCCAAAGCCAAGCACGCTCAGATAAATCCCGGCATCGCGCTTTTCCTCAATGAATTTTTCCAATTCCGCCGTGCTGGAAATTCCAACGTTGAAATCGCCGTCCGTACATAAAATGACTCTGTTATTCCCTTCCACTCGGTTCTGCACAGCCGTTTCGTACGCAAGGGTGATGCCGGCTGCACCCGCCGTTGAACCGCCTGCACGCAAGCTTTTGAGTGCATCCAGAATTTTTTCTTTTTCTGATGCCGGCGTCGGTTCCAGCACCATGCCCGCCGAACCGGCATATGCCACAATAGAAATTGTGTCGCGTTCATCCAGCGTTTCCAGCAGCAATTCCATGGATTTCACAACAAGCGGCAGCTTATTCGCCGCATACATTGAGCCGGATGTGTCTATCAGGAATACCAGATTGCTTTGCCCCCGCGCTTCCTGCGGCAGTTCATTTCCATGCAGCGCCAGCATGACCAGCTTATTCTGCTCATTCCAAGGGCAATCATGCAGTTCAGCCGACACAGAAAACGGCGCATCCCCGCTGTTTTCCGGGCGGTCATAATCAAAATAATTAATCAGTTCCTCCGTCCTTATAGAACCGGCCGGCGGCATGGAACCACCCAGCAGAAACCGCCGCATATTGCTATAAGACGCCGTATCCACGTCAATCGAAAAGGTGGACAAGGGCGACGTCAGCGCCGTTTTAAATCTGTTTTCAGGCTCTGCCGTATACTCTTCCGTGTGAAAGCCTTGAAATGCATCCGTCGCCCCATATTCGTTCAACAGCGGCGCGCCTCCACCTCCGCCTGCCGATACACTTCCGCCGCCGGAAAAGGAGGATGTTGAGAAAGAGCCGGGACTGGAATAGCCAAACCCTGTTTCAAAAACTAGTTCTTGTTCCTCACAAAGTGCATTATAAATCAGGTAAACTGCATCCTGCCTCGTAACAGGCTCCCCAATCAATGCTTCCATGCGGTCTGCGTACCCTGCGTCTATCGCCGCGCCGATATACCCCTCAGGGTAGGAAAAATGCGTGCCTTTCTCTGCTGCCACAACCATCTTTAACGCCTGTTCATACAATACCGGTGCATCCGGATGAAACATTCCCGTTTCATCCCCCGATACAAATCCATGCTGCCGCGCCGCCATAACCGGTTCATACGCCCAGAAGCCCCGGGGCACATCAGGAAACCCTTCTGTTTCTAACTCCGGGTCATATTCCGCCCGGTATGCCGCCGCCAGCATTTTGACAAACTCCGCCCGGGTGACAAGGCCGTCCAAACGGAGTATCCCGTCTTCATACCCGGTTAAAATCCCTTTTTCCGCCAATGCCGCTGCCGGGTCTGCCCCTGCGGCAGCTGCCGGGACAGCCACCGCTATCATCAACACAGCCGCAATAAAACCAAATCCTCGTTTTTTCATAGATGTTCCTCCTTTATATTTTAGTAAATATTACCTAATAATAA
>DVND01000209.1 GCA_018714645.1 Candidatus Avimonoglobus intestinipullorum | reverse complement strand
ATATTATTTTTCTAATATCTATTGGCATAAAAACAACCCCATTTGTCAGATTGTATATCAAGCCTCACAAATGGGGGCTATTTTTTATCCCAATATTTTTTTCGCAATTTCCACGCTTGCCTTTGCGTCTTTCGCGTAATAATCCGCGCCGATCTGCATTGCATATTCCTCTGTCAGCACCGCGCCGCCCACAAAGACCGTCACCTCCGGCAGCGCTGCTTTTAAGGCGTGGATGGTTTCCTCCATGCTTTTGACCGTGGTGGTCATCAGCGCGCTGAGCCCGACAAGCCGCACCCCATGCCGCACCGCCGCATCCACGACTGTGGCGGCGGGGACGTCGCGGCCTAAATCAATGATGGAGTAGCCGTAATTTTCCAAAATGACCTTCACAATGTTTTTGCCGATATCATGAATATCGCCTTTTACTGTGGCCAGGACAATGGTGCCCTTGCTGATTTGCGTGCTGTTGCCGGACAGCCGTTCCCTGAGCACTTCAAAGGCGGCCTGGACGGTTTCGGCGGACTGGATCAATTGGGGCAGGAAGATGATGTTCTTCTCGTACCGTTCCCCCACCACGTCCAGCGCGGGGATCAGGTGGTTGTTGACCACGTCCAACGGCTGCTCCGTTTCCAAAAGCGCCGTCGTAGCACCCCGCGCTTCGTCCTTCAGGCCGCGGATCACGATATCCTCCAGGCCGGAAAAACCGTCTTGCGGCTGGGCTGTTTGCTGCTGCGCCGCAATGGGGGCGGCAGGCGCCGTCCCGGCGTATTTTGAAATGAAAGCCTCTGCGTTCTTATCGATATCCGCCAGCACCCGGTGGGCGTTGATGACCTGCATCATACCGCCGGCGTTGGGGTTGATGATGGGTAAATCCAGCCCATGCGCCAATGCTTCGGCCAGGAAAATCTCGTTGATGATATCGCGCCGGGGCAGGCCGAAGGAGATGTTCGATACGCCCAGCACGGTTTTTAAGCCCAGCTGTTCCTTGACCATGCGGACGGCCTTCAGCGTCTCTGCGGCGTCCTCCTGCTGGGCGGAAACGGTCAGCGTCAGGCAGTCGATGATGACGTCCTGCTTTGGGATGCCGTGTTTTTCCGCTTCTTTTAAAATCCGTTCCGCAATCCGGAACCGTTCCTCCGCCTTTTTGGGGATCCCGTGTTCATCCAGCGTCAGCCCGATGACGCAGGCCCCGTATTTTTGAATCAGGGGCAGGATCGCGTCCAGCACCTGTTGTTCCCCGTTGACGGAATTGACGATTGCTTTCCCGTTGTAAAGCCGCAGCCCGGCTTCAATCGCCGCGGGGTCGGAGGAATCGATCTGCAGCGGCAGGTCCGCCACGGACTGCAATTCCGGCAGCACCTGCCGCATCATGGCCGCTTCGTCAATTTCCGGCAGGCCCACGTTTACATCCAGGATGTCCGCGCCCGCTTCCGCCTGTTCGATGCCCTGCCGCAGGATATAATCCAAATCGTTGTTTAACAGGGCTTCCTTAAACCGCTTCTTCCCGGTGGGATTGATGCGTTCCCCGATGACCTTCGGGCTGTCGATCACCACTGTTTTTGACGGGGAGCACACGGCGGTTTTGGCAAAGGGCGCCCGTTTGACAGTTTGCATCCCCTTGAAACGTTCCGTGACCGCGCGGATGTGGGCGGGCGTCGTCCCGCAGCAGCCGCCGAGGATCGCCGCCCCCATGCGGTGGTATGCGCCCATTGCATCGGAAAATTCCTCCGGCGTGACGTCAAAAACCGTGACGCCATCCTCCACCCGGGGAAGCCCCGCGTTGGGCTGGATGAGCAGGGGCTTGTTGGTATATTGAGCCAGTTCTTCGGCAATGGGCAGGATTTCCGCCGGCCCCAGGGAGCAGTTGATGCCGATGGCGTCTGCCAGGCCCTCCAGCGCCACGGCGGCGGAGGCGGCGCTGCACCCCATAAACGTGCGGCGGTTTTCTTCAAAGCTCATGGAGCAGAATACCGGCAGGACGGTGTTTTCCCGCGCCGCCAGCAGCGCAATGCGCAGCTCCTGCAAATCGGTCATGGTCTCGATGATGATCGCGTCCGCGCCGCACTGCGCGCCAATGACCATCTGCTCTTTATAAAGGCCGTAGGCTTCCTCAAAGGACAGCGTCCCCAGCGGGGCGAGCAGCTCCCCCAGCGGGCCCACGTCCAGCGCTACATAGCCGCCGTACTTGCCTACGGCCTTTTTTGCAAGGTTGACGCCCGCAGAGATGAGTTCCTCCGGGGTATGCCCCGTATTTTTTAATTTCAGGCGGTTTGCGCCGAAGGTATTTGTTGAAATAAAATCCGCGCCGGCCTGCAGGTATTCCTCATGAATGGATTGGATCGCGCCGGGGTTTAGGATATTGAAGAGTTCCGGCAGTTCGCCGAGTTTCAGCCCTTTTTTCTGGATCTGCGTGCCCATGGCGCCGTCAAAAAAAAGAAGCTCTGTTCCAAGTTTGTCTAAAATATTAGCTGCCATGTTTGCAATATGCACACCTTTCTCTGTTTTCGCACCGCGCACATTTGGGCGGCGCCGTGATTTTTTCGTTTGTGACGCCCAAAACCGCCGTCACCGATTTCGTGGGGATCAGCAGGTTTGCCGCGTTTACATGCAGCCCCAGCTGTTTTTCCGCGTCTAACAGCCCCAGCAGCTCCTGCTGGAAAGAGAGGGGGAAATCGCCGTAACCCGGGCTGAACCGGAAATTGCACGGCCCGACGGCGCGGTTGATTTCCGCCTCCGCCCAATCCGCGGCGGCCTCGATGGCCGCTGTGGCGCAGGCGTCCTTTACCACCGCCTCCGCCATGGATCGGAGCTGGGATTGCTTAATGGATCTGTCCGCGCCAATGCCCAGCGTCACCGCCATGAGGACGCAGGAGCGGCAGCCCTTTAAGTGGCCGCGGATGGCGGCCCCCCGTAGCGCCGCTTCCGACCCGGCCAGCCGCACGCAGTCTTCCTCTATGGCGATGGGGAGTTCTTTATAGATATATTTCGGCGCGCTGTCCGCAAGGATCGCCCGGCTGCACGCGTCAATCAGCGCATCGGTGCGGGGGTCGGGCGGCACGCCTTTTTTATAGCCCAGATACCGGCATATTTCGGATTTGTCAAGTGCATCAATCATGGATTAAACTTCCTATGGACAATGTGATTTTCCGCGCCACGTAGGGGTTGTTCATGGTGTAAATATGTATTCCTTCCACGCCGTTGGCCACCAGATCCATAATCTGGTTTGTGGCGTAGATGATGCCTGCGTCGCGCATGGCGATGGGGTCGTCGCCGTATTTTTCAATCATTTTCCTGCATGCTGCGGGGATGGAGGCGCCGCACATGTTGGTCATTTTTTCGATCTGCGCCGCGCTGGTGATCGGCATGATGCCCGCGGAGACGGGCGTGTTGATGCCGGCCTGGCGGATGCGGTCCATAAAGCGGTAAAAGAGGGCGTTGTCGAAAAAGAGCTGCGTGATCAGGTGCCCTACGCCCAAGTCCGTTTTTTCCTTCAAATGGCGGATATCCTCTTCCGGGGAGCGCGCCTGTAAATGCGTTTCGGGGTAGCATGCGGCGGCAATGTCAAAATCGCCGTGCGCGCTTACAAAGCGGATGAGGTCTGAAGCGTACCGGAATTCCCCCGGAAGCTGCGTCTCATCGGCGATGTCCCCCCGCAGCGCCAGGATGTTCCGCACGCCCATGGCCTGCAGCTTATGTAAGATCTGCAAAAGCTCCTCCCTGGTGGAATTGATGCAGGTCAAGTGTGCCATCGGCTCAATTTTCAGCCGGTTTTTGAGCATGTCGGACAGCTCCGCGGTCTTGTTTTCCCGGACGCTGCCGCCGGCGCCGTAAGTGACGCTGATAAAATCGGGGTCGAGATCCCCCAGCGCCTCGATGGTGTCGTAAACGGTGTCGATGGAGCTCTGTTTTTTCGGCGGGAAGATTTCAAAGGAGTAGACGGTTTTTTTCTTTGCGTATAGTTTACTGATGTTCATGGCAATACCTCATTTTATTTGATGGTTTTCATTATACTATACCCGCCGGCAGATGTCAAACAGCGGCAGCGTGTTTTTAAAATAAAAACAGGCATACCGCCATTTTGGCAGTATGCTTGTTTATTGTAATAATAAGATTACAGCAATGTTTTGACATACGCGGCGATCTTGTCGCATTTGCAGTTTGCGAAGAACAGCTCCTGGAAGCGTTCTCCTGCAACAGCGCCCTTCACCAGTTCCTGATCCAGTTTGGGGAGGATGTCCAGCAGGTCGCGGTGGGTCACTTCCTTGACCTGGTCGAGGATTTTCTTGTTCCGCTGTTCCGGCACCACCCGTTCTTTCGGATAGCCGCCGCCGCCCGGGGTGGAGAACAGCTTTTCAAAGGTGTAGGCCAGGTTCAGCTCTGCGCCCCAGCCAAACCCTTGCGCATAAGGCATCGCAATGGCGTTGCCGTCGTTCACCTGGGAGAACAGGTATGCGTCCAGCGGCGAAGTGACATGCCCGCAAAGCACCTTTGGGAAGGAGTTGCACGCCAGCATCGCGCCTTCGCCTGTGCCGCAGCCGGTGACAACGAAATCCGCCGCGCCGGAGTTGATCAGGATTGCGGTCAGGATGCCAACCTGTACATAGGTGAGCTGCGCCTGGTCGTCTGCGGAATACATGCCGTAGTTATACACCTCATGGCCCATCGGCTCCACGACGGATTTGAGGGTCTCGTAAATGACGGTGTTTTTTGCCGCCTGGCTGTTTTCGTTAATCAATGCTATTTTCAAATGAATCGCTCCTTTATGTATTGATATCCTTATTATACCACAAAAAAAAGGACTTGCAAGAGGGAAATCAGAGATTGTCCACACAGAAAAGTTTCGCCACTGCTGCATGAACTCCTGCAGCCCCGGCATAGATTAAGTAAGACCTGAAATTTCGGAGGGGTTTATATGGCTGAATCGCTGGTGCAATCCATTGTGGACGTATGTGCGGGCAATGTGCCCCAACAGCTTATTGTTTTCATTGTCTCCATGATTCCGGTTTTGGAATTGCGCGGGAGTATCCTGGCGGCGGGCTTTTTAAAAATGGAGTTCCTGCCGGCTTACGCCCTTGCAGTTTTCGGGAATATGCTGCCGATCCCGTTTATCCTGCTGTTTATGGAGAAAATTTTTGCATGGATGAAACGGAACAGGTTGAAAAATGTGGCGGTTTGGTTTGAAAATAGGGCGATGAAGCGGTCGGGGCAGATCAAAAAATACGGCAGGGTGGGGCTGTTCCTGTTTGTGGCGGTGCCGCTGCCGGGGACGGGCGCATGGACGGGAAGCCTGATTGCGGCATTGCTGCGTATGCGCCCGAAGGACGCGCTGCCGTGGATTTTCCTCGGCGTGCTGACGGCGGGGCTGGCGGTGTCTTTATTGGCGTTTGGAATTATCAAACAGGTGGTTTGAAAAAGAAGGGTGCGCCCTTCTTTTTTGTCATTTCAGCGCAGCGGTACTAAACCCCGTTTTGGCGGCATATATATGATTTGAGCGGTTATGCGCAAAATTTGAGAGACGGAACGGGTGGAACTATGGGATACGATTATAAACAGATGGTGAAGGACACAGACGCGCTGGTGCGGGCATACCCGGCGGCGGAACGGTTTACGATCGGGGAAAGCGTCATGGAGAAAAAGATCATATGCATTAAGCTGGGGGACGGGCCGAAGAAGCTGTTTGTCAACGGCGCGCACCATGGGCTGGAATATTTGACGGCGGCGTTCATCCTGCGGTTTTTGCGGGCGTATGCCCGCGCATACACAAACGGGTGCGATTTTCTGGGCTATGATGTGGAGCGCCTGTTCCGAGAGGCGACGATTTACGCCGTCCCCATGGTGAATCCGGACGGGGTGGACATTGCGGTCAACGGGATTGACATCACCAATCCCTATCATCGGAAGCTCATCAGCATGGTGGGCATCCACAGCTTTAACCGGGTCTGGCAGGCCAACGCCAACGGCGTTGATATCAATCACAACTACAATGCCGGCTGGCGGGTGGTGGAGACCAGGCCGTGCCCGTCAAAATACAGCGGCCCCTATTCCGAAAGCGAACCGGAGACAAAGGCGGTGGTGCAGTTCGTGCGGGAGATGGGGTTTGACATGCTGCTGGCATTCCACAGCCAGGGCGGGGAGATTTACTATGATTTTGACGGCAAGGAATCGGTGGGGGCGGCGAAAATCGCGCAGGACATGGCGGAGGTGAGCGGGTACCGGGTGTCCGTCCCGGAGGGGACGGCGGCCTTTGGCGGCTGCAAGGACTGGTTCATCAAGGAGTTTGGGAAGGCGGGCTTCACGGTGGAAATCGGCCATGGGAAAAACCCCCTGCCGGAGGAAATGCTGGAGGATATTTTTGAGGAAAACGCCAAAATTATATTATGCGCGCTGGAACGGCTGTAAAAAAAGCGCTCTTATTAAGAGCGCTTTTTGGATGCAGGGGTTTTCAAGCGCGTCGATCTATGTTATAATACAAACAGTATAAAAAGGTCGGCAAAAAATCGAAACGGATATAAAAAAGGGGACTTCGTATGTAACGGAGGTTAAAATACATGGAATAACACATCAGCGAAGGGGCCGGGCGGGTGCTGCGGCGCCTTGGGGACGCGGGTTTTGCCGCATACATTGTGGGGGGTGCGGTGCGCGATCTGGCCATGGGGAACCCCCCGCACGATTATGACATTGCAACCAGCGCAAAGCCGGCGCAGGTAAAAGCCCTGTTTGAACGGACCATTGACACCGGCATCAAGCACGGCACGGTGACGGTGGTGGAAAACGGCGTGGGGTATGAGGTCACGACCTTCCGCACGGAGGGGGCGTATGCGGACGGCAGGCATCCGGACGCCGTCCGGTACATTGATTCCGTGGAAGGGGATCTGGCCCGGCGGGATTTTACCATCAACGCCATGGCCTATAACAGGGAAACAGGCCTGGTGGATTGCTTCGGCGGTATGGAGGACATTGGGAAAAAGCGCATCCGCTGCGTGGGGGACCCGGAGGTGCGTTTCCGGGAGGATGCGCTCAGGATGCTGCGGGCAGTGCGGTTTGCGGCGGTGCTGGAATTTGACATTGAGGAAAAAACGGCCCAGGCCATTAAAAAATATGCGGTGCTGATCAAAAAGGTCAGCGCGGAGCGGATCCGGGAAGAGCTGAACAAAATCCTGCTCTCCGACCGCCCGGACGATTTCCGCGTATTGCATCAGCTGGGCCTCCTGCAGCATATTATTCCGGAGCTGGACAAGTGTTTTTATATCAGCCAGCGGAACAAATACCATATTTTTGACGTGGGCGAGCACATCATGCATGCGGCGGCCTATACGAAGCGGGATTTGATCCTGCGCTGGGCGGGGATCCTGCACGATATCGGCAAGCCGTGCTGCATGAGCACGGACGCGGGCGGCGTCATTCATTTTTACGGGCATCACCGGGAGAGCGTCATCATCGCCAAGGACGTGCTGCACCGCCTGCGTATGGACAACGACAGCATCCACGACATCCTGGTGCTGATTGAAAACCACGACGTGCGCATTGAGCCAACGCCGCCGGCGGTGAAGCGTATGATGGCGCGGACGGGCCCCCAATTGTTCCGGAAGCTGCTCCTGCTGCAGGAGGCGGATAACAAGGCGAAAAACCACCGGTATCTGCGGGAAAAGCTGCTGCGGATCAATGAGGTGCGGCGGATTTACCAGGATGTGCTGGCAGAGGGCCAGCCGTATCTGGCGGCGGATTTAGTGGTCAACGGCAGGGACTTGATCAAGCTGGGCTTCAGGGCCGGGCGGGAAATCGGGGACACGCTCCGGGCGCTGCTGGACGAGGTGCTGATCAACCCCGAGCTGAACAATCGGGAATACCTGCTGCAGCGGGCAAAAGAGCTGCGGAGAAAAAGAGTTTAAGAACCCATTTTCAGGTTCTTGAGCTCTTTTTTTGTGACCGCCGTGGTGAGGAACAGCATCATGGCGTACGTGACGCAGCCAACAAAGCCTGTGGCCGCCAAAGCGGCGGTCTCATTGGAAAAAATGATGCACATGGGCCGGTAGAGGAGCGCCATGACCGCGCCCATGACCGCCGCGGACAAAAGCGGCTTTATAAAGGTATTCCGGACGTCAAAGCGGATGTGCATCCGCCTGCGCACGGCGATGTAGTCCAGCAGGACGACGACAAAGTAGCTGATATTGGCGCTGATGACCGCCCCCATGATATGTAAATGCGGATTGGAGACCAGCAAGAGGTTTCCGGCCAGCTTGAAGCACATGCCGACCAGCCCGTGGACAAAGGGGCGGACGATCTGGCCCGAAGCGTTTAAAATGGCCGTCAGAAGCTGGGATACGCAGACGAACAGCAAACAGGGCGCCAACAGGCGCAGCATGCCGCTGGAGGCGGAATTGTGAAACAGCAGCTCCAGGAGCGGCTCGGAGAACAGCGCCAGCATCACAGCGCAGGGCAGGGCGGCCAGCATGGTGATCTTCATGGCGACGCCCGCTGTGTATTCCGCCTGTTTGCGGCGGTTTTGGGCCAGCGCGCCGGCGATGACAGGCAGGATGCTGACGCCCAGCGTGGCCATGATGCCCACCGGGAGGTGGAAAATGGTCAGCGCATAGCCCGAATACGCGCCGTACAGCCAGCGGGCGCCGTCGACGGACAGGCGGAGGGTGTCAAGGAGGGTGTCAAACAGCGTTGTGTAGCTGGAGAAGCGTAAGAGGAACTGCTCCGCAGTCTGGGGCGTAAATGTGATTTTTAAAAGCTGGGAGCGGATGACCGTGATGTCCGCCAGGTTCATGGCGCTGGAGACGCTGGAGGAGATGATCATCGGCACTGCCACCGCCCCGATGGACAGGCAGATTTTTTTGGAGCTGTTTGCCGCTTTATATTTTGCCAGCCTGCGGTGGTCGGGCAGATAGAGCGCAATCAATACGGCTGTCGCCACAAATTCGCCGATGGTTACGCCCGCAATTGCCCCTGCGGCGGTGATTTCCATGGCGAATTTGGAACAGAATACCGCCAGGGCATATCCCGCGAACAGCCTTACCAGCGCCTCAATTACCTGCGATACCGCCGTGGGCACCATATTGACCCGGCCCTGGTAATAGCTTTTATACACCATCCCCACGGCAACAAAGAAAATGGAGGGCGACAGCATCCGGATGGCATGGGCGGCTTTTAAATCCTTCATGGCGCCGGCGAAAAATTCCGCCCCGAAAAACATGACCGCGCTGCCGAAAAGCCCCGCCGCCGCCAGCAGGGCGGTGGAGGTGGCCACAATTTTCCGCGTCTCCCCTTTGTGCTTGAGCGCCAGCTCCTCCGCCACCATCTTTGAAATGGCCATGGAAACGCCGGAGGTGATAAAGGAGAGGATCATAATGTATACGCTGAAGGCGGTGCTGTAAATCGCCATGCCTTCTTCCCGGAGGATATAGGTGAGCGGGATCTTGAACACTGCGCCGAGGATTTTGGAGACGGCGTTGGCGATTACCAGGATGAAGGTGCCCTTGATAAAGTTCTGTTTATTGGACATGGTAGAACGGTTCCTTTCAAATATGACTTGTACTCCTAATATATTTGTGATATAATCCCGTTATGATTTATTGTGGAGGGAAAAGCGGATGCAATTGGAAAAAATAACCCGCGCGTACGGCGAGGTGCGTATGCCGGGCGACAAATCCATTTCCCACCGGGGCGTGATGCTGGGCGCGCTGGGGGACGGGACCACGGAGATAGAAGGCTTCCTGATGGGGGCGGACTGCCTGTCGACCATCGACTGTTTCCGGAACATGGGGATCGGGATTGAGGTGTCGCAGGAGCGGGTGCTGGTGCATGGGAAAGGCCTGAAGGGCCTGCGGCAGCCGGAGCGGCAGCTTTACACAGGCAATTCCGGTACGACCACCAGGCTGCTGTGCGGCCTGCTGGCGGGGCAGCCCTTTGACGCGTCCATCACGGGGGACGCATCGATCTGCAAACGCCCCATGAACCGCGTCATCAACCCGCTGACCGAAATGGGGGCGCGGTTTTCAGGCGAATTTTGCCCGCTGACGGTCCATGGGGCGCCGCTGCATGGAATCCGTTACCGGATGCCGGTGGCGTCCGCACAGGTCAAAACAGCGCTGCTTTTGGCGGGGCTGTACGCCCAGGGGGAGACGGTGGTGCGTGAATCCGAAAAATCCCGGGACCACACGGAGCGGATGCTGGCTTCTATGGGGGCGGATATCCGCGTTGACGGGTTGGACGTGGCGGTGCGGGCCTGCGATAGGCTGGAAGCACAAAAAATACGTGTGCCGGGGGACATTTCCTCCGCGGCGTTTTTCCTGGTGCTGGGCGCGGTGCTGCCCAACTCGGAGATCACGCTGCTGGATGTCGGCGTCAATCCCACCCGGACAGGCGTGATCGATGTGCTGCGGGAGATGGGCGCGGACATCCGTCTGGAAAACATGCATGAACAGAATAGGGAGCCGGTGGCGGATATCACGGTGTGTTCATCGGCGCTGCATGGCACGGCGATCGGCGGGGCGCTGATCCCGCGCCTGATTGACGAGCTGCCCATTATCGCCGTGGCGGCGGCGTTTGCCACGGGCAAGACGGTGATCCGCGACGCGCAGGAGCTGAAGGTGAAGGAAACCAACCGCATCCGGGCGGTAGTGGACGAATTTAAAAAATGCGGGGTGGATGTCACCGAAACCAAAGACGGGATGGTGATCCGCGGCGGACGGCCGGTGCATGGCGCGGCGTTCAAAAGCTACGGCGATCACCGCATGGCCATGAGCCTGGCGGTGCTGGCGCAGATGGCGGAGGGCGCGTCGTCTTTGGATGACGCGGACTGCGTTTCCATCAGCTATCCCGGGTTTTTTGAAGATTTACACCGGCTTGGATTATAAAATGGACTGCAAAGGATGAATTTTATGAAAAAACAGTATACATTAACGGATTTGATGGATATATTAAAAACGCTGCGGGGGGAGAACGGCTGCCCGTGGGACCGGGTGCAGACCCATGAGAGCCTGAAAAAGAGTATGATCGAAGAGGCTTATGAGGCCCTGGACGCCCTGGACGCGGGCGACGACAAGCTGTTTGCCAATGAGCTGGGGGATGTGCTTTTGCAGGTGGCGTTCCACGCCCAGATCGCATCGGAACGCGGCGCGTTTGGGATAGGTGATGTGTTAAACGAGGTGTGCACCAAGCTCATTACCCGCCATACCCACGTGTTCGGGACAGACCGGGCGGGGTCGGAAGCAGAGGCGCTGGGGACCTGGGAGGAAAACAAAAAGAAGGAAAAGGGACAGAAAACCTATACGGAAGCGCTGCGGGACGTCCCGGGCAGCCTGCCGGCGCTGCTGCGGGCAGAGAAGGTGCAGAAGAAGGCCGCCTCCGCCGGGTTTGACTGGGAGGACGCCGCCGGCGCGCTGGAAAAGGCGGAGGAAGAGCTCCGGGAATTGCGGGAGGCGGTGGGGAAACAAAGCCCCGCGGAGATTGAAGAGGAATACGGCGATTTGCTGTTTGCCCTGGTGAATGTGGGCAGGCATCTTAAGCTGACGCCGGAGCTGGCGTTGACGGCCGCTTCCAATAAATTTATCGGCCGTTTCGCAAAGATGGAGGAAGCGGCAAAGGAGGAAAAGAAGGAGCTGCATACAATGAATTTACAGGAAATGGACGCGCTCTGGGATAAAATTAAACAAAAATACTGAAAAAACTTAGGGATTGTGCAAAATTTGTAAATAAAGACTTGACAAGTGTATAATTCCTGTAATACAATACTGAAAAAGGGGCAGACACAACCCTATAAATAAATAATTTAGGAGGAAACAAACATGAACAAGACCGAATTAATTGCTGCTGTTGCAGAGCAGGCGGCGCTTTCAAAGAAAGACGCTGAAAAGGCAATCAATGCCGTTGTGGCATCCATCACAGGGGCGCTGGCAGACGGCGACAAGGTACAGCTTGTTGGATTTGGCACATTTGAAGTGCGCGAAAGGGGCGCAAGGACAGGGAAGAACCCGAGAACCGGCGAAGCAATCAACATTGCGGCATCCAAGGTTCCTGCTTTCAAGGCTGGAAAAGCGTTAAAGGACACCGTGAATAAATAAGCATAAAACAGGTGGAAGCTTCTGAGGGGACTCCGGGGCTTCTATTTTTTTGGAAAGGAACGGTTATGAGGCTCGATAAATATTTAAAGGTTACCCGTTTGATCAAGCGTCGGACCGTCGCCAATGAAGCGTGCGACGCAGGGCGCATCACTGCCAACGGCAGGCCGGCGAAGGCGTCCTATGACGTGAAGGTGGGGGACGTGCTGGAGATCAAGCTGGGGGAACGGACAACGAAGATTGAAGTACTGCAGGTTGCGGAGCACGTGCTGAAAAACGATGCGGCGCTGCTGTATAAGGTTTTGTCATAAATGGAACAACCGCTCTCATATATTAGTAAAAAAGAACATATGAGGGAGGAACCGATATGACCATTGAAGAAAGAAAGATCCAGGTGAAACAGGCGGCGCAGAAGCTGGTGCTGGAAAACAGGGAAACGCTGAGCGTTTCCGGCGTGAAGGATGTGGAGAGCTTTTCAGAAACCGTGGTGAATCTGGATACCAATATGGGCCGACTGGCCGTCAAGGGGGAAAACCTGAAAATCAACAAGTTGAACGTGGACACCGGGGATTTGAGCCTGATTGGGAAAATCAACGCCATGGAATTTGTCAAAGGGGCGAAGCGGGCAAAAGGGAATTTCATAGAGCACCTGTTTAAATAAGAGGGTGCTTTTATGGGGACGTCTATTTCGAACGAGGTATATGTATTTTTGGGCATGGTATGCCTGGGGGCCTGCCAGGGGCTTCTTTTTGACGTGTTCCGCATTTTCAGGCGGGTCGCAAAGCCCGGCGTGGTAGCGGTCAATGTTTCGGACTTTTTGTTCTGGGCCGCCTCTGCCGTGCTGATTACGGGCGGCTTCCTGTTTTTTAATAACGGGCAGATGCGCTGGTACGTTTTTTTAGGGTTGTTTTTAGGGGCGGTTTTTTATTTTTTACTGCTGAGCAAACATATTATTTGGGGCGCTGTAAAAATAATTGCAGGTTTTTTGGGAATATTCCACATATTTTTAAAAATCCTCTTGACACCGCTTGTTTTTTTGTATAAAATCTCAATAGTACCGTTGTTTGCCATTTTTAAAAGAATTTGCGGGAAAGTGGCGTCCGGTATGAAATCTTTTTATAAAAGAGGCAAAACGAATGTCGAAAAAAAGATTAAACAAAAAGGAGCGGAGGATCGTCACCGCCCTGTTTCTGGCCGCCGTGTGCGTCATGGTCGTAAAAGGCGTGATGCAGCAGCCGAAAATCCTGGAAAACCA
>DVND01000208.1 GCA_018714645.1 Candidatus Avimonoglobus intestinipullorum | reverse complement strand
ATATAAAAGTATACAACATATAGTATATATAGAAGAGGTAAGAGAAGGAGGAGTTATCGTGGAACAGGCATACAGGGGATTTTTGGGAACAGCTTGGAAAGAGCAGATCGACGTCCGCGATTTTATCCAGCAGAACTATACGCCCTATGAAGGGGATGAAAGCTTCCTGGCGGGGGCGACTGCCCGCACAGAGGCGCTGAACCGGAAATACGACGCATACCGCAAGCTGGAAATGGAACGGGGCGGCGTTTATGATATCGACACGGAGACCGTTTCGACGATTACGGCATATAAACCGGGCTATCTGGATAAAGACCGTGAAATTATCGTGGGGCTGCAAACGGATGAACCGCTGAAGCGGAATGTGAACCCCTTTGGGGGCATCCGCATGGCGCAGCAGGCATGCAAAGAATACGGCTATCAGGTGTCGGAGAACATTCTCAACCAGTTTAAAAACCACACCACCCATAACGACGGTGTGTTTAAAGCATACACGCCGGAGATGCGCAAGGTGCGCCATGCGCACATCCTGACGGGGCTGCCGGATGCTTACGGCCGCGGGCGCATCATCGGGGATTACCGGCGGGTGGCGCTGTATGGTGTGGACAGGCTGATTGCATTCAAGGAACAGGACCGGCGGGCGCTGGACGGGCTGGACATGTCCGAAGGGGTCATCCGGAAGCGGGAAGAGCTGGCGGACCAGATCAAGGCGCTGAAGGATTTAAAGGAAATGGCCGTAAGCTACGGCGTGGACATATCAGGGCCCGCGTGCAACGCAAAGGAAGCGGTGCAGTGGACCTATTTCGGGTATCTGGCGGCAATCAAGGAGCAGAACGGCGCGGCGATGTCGCTGGGCAGGACCAGTACATTTTTCGATATTTATTTCGAGCGGGATTTCAAAGAAGGCACGCTGACGGAAAGCGGCGCGCAGGAGATCATAGATGATTTCGTCCTGAAACTGCGGATGAGCCGCCAGCTGCGCACGCCGGAGTATAACGACCTGTTTGCCGGCGACCCCAACTGGGTGACGGAATCCATCGGCGGCATGGGCGAGGACGGCCGGACGCTGGTGACAAAAACCTCCTTCCGGATGCTCCACACGCTGTATACGCTGCACCCCGCGCCGGAGCCGAATTTGACGGTGCTGTGGTCGGAGCGGCTGCCGGAACCGTTTAAAAAGTACTGCGCACAGGTGTCTATCGACACCGATTCCATTCAATATGAAAACGACGATATCATGCGGCCCGATTACGGGGACGATTACGGTATCGCCTGCTGTGTATCGGTGACGAAAATCGGCAAGCAGATGCAGTTTTTCGGCGCCCGCGCGAACCTGCCGAAGGTGCTTTTAATGGCGATCAACGGCGGCCGGGATGAGATTGAAGGGGAGCAGATCGGGCCTGCGGGCGAGCCGCTGGACGGCGTGCTGGACTATGATACCGTTATGGAGCGGTTCCGCGTCTATGCATCCTGGCTGGCGCGGCTGTACGTGAACACAATGAACGTGATCCACTACATGCATGATAAATATGCATATGAAAAGGTACAGATGGCGTTGATTGACACCAACATGCGGCGGGTGATGGCGTTTGGCATCGCGGGGCTGTCCGTGGTGGCGGATTCCCTGAGCGCCATCAAATATGCCAAGGTGACGCCGGTGCGGGATGCGCGCGGCATTACGGTGGATTTTGATGTGCGGGGCGATTTCCCCAAATACGGGAATGATGACGACCGTGTGGATTCCATTGCGGCGGAGTTGTGCTCCTATTTCCTGTCGGAGCTGCGGAAAACGCCGGCATACCGGAACGCGGAGCATACCCTGTCCATATTGACGATTACGTCAAACGTTGTATATGGCAAAAATACGGGCGCGACGCCGGATATGCGGACGGCGGGCGAGGCGTTTGCGCCGGGGGCGAACCCCATGCATGGCCGGGATAGTTCGGGGGCGCTGGCGTCGCTGAACTCTGTGGCGAAGCTGCCGTATGCCTGCTGCCAGGACGGCATTTCCAACACCTTTACGGTGACGCCCTCCTCCATCGGTTCCACGGAGGAGGAGCGCAAGGAGAACCTGGTCAGCGTGCTGGACGGATATTTCAGCCAGAAGGCGCACCATCTGAATGTCAATGTGTACAACCGGGAACAGCTCTTAGACGCGTATGAGCATCCGGAATTGTATCCCAACCTGACCATCCGCGTATCGGGTTATGCGGTGCATTTTGTCAGGCTGACGAAGGACAAGCAGCTGGAGGTCATTGCGCGGACGTTCCACGAC
The DNA here is from genome assembly GCA_018714645.1 of Candidatus Avimonoglobus intestinipullorum. Taxonomy (GTDB): domain Bacteria; phylum Bacillota; class Clostridia; order UBA1381; family UBA1381; genus Avimonoglobus; species Avimonoglobus intestinipullorum. Next base: position 4,289 of record DVND01000208.1, on the reverse strand, counting down.
CATATGTAATAAAAACCGGGCCTGCCGGCGGAAGCCGGCAGGCTGTTTTTGAGGTGATGCAGATGAAAGGCAGAATCCATTCCATAGAAACCTTTGCAGCGGTGGACGGGCCGGGCGTCCGTACCGCTATTTTTTTCCAGGGCTGCCCCCAGCGGTGTATTTATTGCCATAACCCCGACACCTGGGACTTTTGCGGCGGGACGGAATACACTGTGGAGGAATTGGTGCAGAAAGCGGTGCGGTATAAGCCCTATTATAAGCATAACGGCGGGGTGACGGTGTCCGGCGGGGAACCCTTCGGGCAGGCCGGGTTTTTGGGGGCGCTTGCAAAGGCGTTGAAAAAAGAGGGCATCCATGTGGCGGTGGATACCTGCGGCTTTTATTTGAATGAGCAGGTGAAACAGGCGCTGGAGGATATCGATCTGGTGCTGCTGGATGTCAAACACACGGATCCGCAGCAATTTGAAAAAATTACAAAGCAGGCGTTTTCCCATACAGAGCAGTTTTTGGCGTACTTAAAGATATTGCAGAAGCCCGTCTGGATCCACCAGGTCATCGTCCCGGGTTATACGGACGCGTCTGAACAGGTACGGGCGCTGCTGCGTTTTGTGGAGGGGGCAAAGGTGGAGCGGATCGAGCTGCTGCCCTATCATACGCTGGGTGTACCGAAGTGGGAAGAGCTTGGTATTCCCTATGAATTACCCGATACCAAGCCTCCATCGGCAGAAACGATGCGCCAATTGCGGGCGATTGTGGACGCTGCGCATTAAAAAAAGGCCCTCCTGAGGGCTTTTTGTTTATAAAACAAAGGCATTCAGGAGGACTGCTTGTAATGGGGGGCAAGTTGAATTAGTGCTGCATGCACATCTGTTTTTCAAGCTCCAACGCTCTTTTTATGAGCTCGGGAGAGGACAATGCAGCTTCTGTCTGTCCGTTTAAGAATTTATAATCAATCAGTGTATCCAGTTCTGCTCTCAATTTGCTTAAAGTTTCACACATCGTACATCATCCCTTCTGTTTTAGTTTATTGTTTCTGGCTTTATTCTACAACAACAGTATAAAACTGTCAATACCTTTTTACCATTATTTGACAATTAATCGTATGTCGAAAATCGACACGAAGTGTGGATAAAATTGAAAAAAAATAAAAAAACGGGGATACTTTTGTTATCCCCGTTTTTTTCGACTCAATTATTTTCAGTTTTTTTGTCTTTTTTTGACAAATATACAAGAATTATGGCAGACGAAATTATAGCAAGAAGTGCTACAAGTTGAGAAATTCCGAGCTTATTCGGTATGAGGTATAAAATATACTCTTCCTGGCGCATCCCCTCCAGGAATAGGCGGCCAACGCCGTACCAGAGGCAGTAGGAGAAAAAGATTTGTCCATCCGCCTTTTTTTTGTCCCGGAATAAAACGATTAAAATAAATCCCAACAAATTCCAAAGGGATTCGTACAGGAACAGCGGATGGACGCCCATACCGCCGTTGATGGTCATGCGCCACGGCAGCGTGGTCACGCCGCCGTAAACCTCGGCGTTGACAAAATTTCCCCACCGGCCCACGCACTGGCCGATCAACAGGCCGGGGGTACATACGTCAAACACCTTGAGGACCGGCAGCTTGTGCAGGTGGCAATAGACGAAGGTGGAAAGCACTGCGCCGATGACCGCACCGTAGATGGCGATGCCGCCTTCCCAGAGCTTGAAAAAGTTCAGCCAGTTGCCGTCCAGACAGCCGGGGTCAAACGCCACATAGTAAATCCGCGCGCCCAACAGGCCGAAAATCAGCCCCCAAAAGGCAATGTCCCAGATATTGTCCACGGAAACGCCGTATTTCTTGCAGGTCAGGCCCACAAACAGCAGGCCCAATAAAAATCCCGACAACAGGATGAGTGCATACCAGTAAATGTCAAACCCAAACACCGTAAAGGCAATGCGGTTGATATGAAATTCCAGGCCAAGGCCGGGAAACCCGATAACGTTTGTCATAAAATCAGCATCCTTTCATTGTTAAAGCAATCCGTTTTTTTGCCAAATCCACGCTCAGTATCCGCACCTTGACGATATCGCCAACAGACAACACCTCCAAGGGGTGTTTGATGTAGCGGTCGCAGATTTGCGAAATGTGCACCAGCCCATCCTGATGGACGCCAATGTCCACAAACGCACCGAAGTCGATCACGTTGCGTACAGTTCCCGTCAGCACCATGTCCGGTTTTAGATCGGAAATGTCCATCACATCGGCCCGCAGCACGGGCTGGGGCAGGTCTTCCCGCGGGTCGCGCCCTTTTTTCAGGAGTGCATCCGCAATGTCGCGGATGGTGGGCGCGCCGACGCCCAGTTCCTGGGACAATTGGCCTATATCCAATTTTGCCAGCCGCGTTTTGATGTCGGAAATGTCCCCACTTTCAATATCCGCGGCGCTGTAGCCGAGCCGTTCGACCAGGCCCGCCGCGGCGTCATAGCTTTCTGGGTGGACGGAGGTGTTATCCAGGAGGTTGTCCCCATCGGAAATCCGCAAAAAGCCCGCGCATTGCTCATAGGCTTTTTTGCCCAGTTTCGGCACCTTCAGCAATTGCCTGCGGTTTTTGAATTTGCCGTTTTCCTCCCGGTATGCGGTGATATTTTTCGCAACAGCGGTGTTGATCCCCGATATATAGGATAACAACGACGGGGAAGCGGTGTTCAAATCCACACCGACGCTGTTGACGCAGTCCTCCACAACGCCGCCCAATGCCTCGCCCAGGCGTTTTTGGTTCATGTCATGCTGATACTGCCCCACGCCGATGGCTTTGGGGTCGATTTTCACCAGTTCCGCCAGCGGGTCCTGGAGCCGGCGGGCAATGGAAACGGCGCTGCGCAGTGAAACGTCAAATTCCGGAAATTCCTCTGCTGCCAGCTTGGAGGCGGAGTAAACGGAGGCGCCGGCTTCGCTGACCACCATGTAGTGCACCGCGCGGTCCAGTTCTTGAATCAGTTCCGCTGTGAGCAGCTCGGTTTCCTTGGAGGCCGTGCCGTTCCCGATGGAAATCAGGTTGACATTGTGGGCTTCAATCAGGTTTTTCAGGATTGCCTTTGCTTTCTTTTTGTCATGGTGGGGGAGCGTGCAATAGACCACATCGGTTGCCAGCACCTTGCCCGTGTCGTCCACCACAGCGACTTTGCAGCCGGTGCGGTAACCGGGGTCTAACCCCAGGACGGTGCGCCCCTTGATGGGCGGCTGGAGCAGCAGCCCGTTGAGGTTTTTCGCAAAAACCTTGATGGCGGCCTCGCCCGCGCGCTCTGTCAGCAGATTCCGGATTTCCGTTTCAATGGACGGCGCAATCAGCCGTTTGTAGGCGTCCTGCGCGGCCGCCTCCAGATATGGGGAGGAAGCAGTCCTCCGGCCGCCGCACACCTGCTTTTGCAGGAAATTGACGGGAAGCGCTTCATCAAGGTCGATCTTGACATGCAGATAGCCGTCTTTTTCGCCGCGGTTGATTGCCAGGATGCGATGGTTGGCGATTTTGGAAACGGCTTCTGAAAATTCATCGTACATGGCGTACACGCTGTTTTCCTCTTTCGCGCCCCTGGTTACGAGGACGCCGTCCCTATACGTGATTTCCCGGATGCGCTTGCGGTATTCGGGGTCGTCGGAGATGGCTTCGGCGATGATATCCATTGCGCCCGCCAAAGCGTCCTCCGCTGTTTCCACGCCTTTTTCGGCACAGACGTATTCCTGCGCCGCCCCGGCGGGGTCTTTTAAGGTTTGCTCCATCAAAGCGGCAGCCAGCGGTTCCAGGCCTTTTTCTTTGGCGATGGTGGCGCGGGTGCGGCGTTTGGGACGGAACGGGCGGTAGAGGTCGTCCAGCTCGGTGACGGTGGCCGCTTGGGCAATCTGTTCCCGGAGCGCGTCTGTCAGCGCGCCCTGTTCTTCGATCAGCCGCGTGATTTCTTCCCGTTTTGCGGCAAGGCTGCGCAGGCTTTCCAGCCGCGCGGACAATTCCCGCAAAATTTCGTCCGACAATTCGCCCGTGGCCTCCTTGCGGTAGCGGGCGATGAAGGGGATGGTATTTCCCTCGTCGATGAGTTTGATTGTATTCGCGACCTGTGTTTCCTTCAGGTGGAACTCCTCCGTCAGCAATTGTACGATGGTATCAGCCATGTGTGGTTCCTCTTTCTTCCTATTAAATATATATGCGTTATTATACCGTATTTTCCACACATTTACAAGGGGGAACCACAATAAATTGTATATTCTTTCTGAAAAAATACCAAAATAGCACAATTTTAACATCAAACGGAAAT
>DVND01000207.1 GCA_018714645.1 Candidatus Avimonoglobus intestinipullorum | reverse complement strand
ACAAAGCCAACACACCAATTATGTGATGCACGGACGATCCCGCGCCGCATACAAAAAAGCAGCGGTAAACCGCTGCTTTTATTCTGTAATATGAATCATCACCTGTTCAATAATCCGTTTCACGTGTTCATCGTCTAGGGAATAAAAGGTATTCTTTCCATCGCGCCTGGATTTCACAAGCCGCGCCTGCTTCAGCACGCGCAGTTGGTGGCTCACAGCGGATTGACTCATCCCAATCTCCTCCGCAATGTCGAACACGCAGACCTCTTTGTCGAATAACACCCACAGGATTTTGATCCTGGTCGCATCCCCGAAAACCTTGAAAACGTCCGACAATTCGCTTACCAATTCCTCCGAAGGCATCTCTTTTTTCAGCTTATCCAAAATGCCGCGGTTATATTTGCAATGTTCACACTTCACTTCTTCCACCGGTTCCACCTCCATGTCCTCTATTTATTATACGCTGAAATATTTTTGTTGTCAATTCCAAACCATGCGTGGTATAATATAAATACAATATTCGTTAAGGAGCATCTTATTTATGAAAACAGTGCTTATTACAGGCGGGAGCCGCGGCATTGGGGCAGCGTGCGTTAGGCTGTTCTCCAAAAACAACTTCCGCGTACTTTTTACATATAATAAAAGCAAACAGCATGCGCTGGCGCTCAGCCGGGAAACCGGCGCCGCCGCCATCCAAGCCGATATTTCCAGCCAGGCCGATACCCGGGTGCTCGCGCAGCACGGCGCCGTGGATATTTTAGTCAATAATGCGGGCATCGCACAGCAGAAGCTGTTTTCCGACATCACCCCCGCCGACTGGGACAGGATGTTTGACGTGAACATCAAGGGCATGTTCCTGGTTACCCAGGCCCTGCTCCCGGGGATGATCCACAACAAAGCGGGCAAGATCATCAATCTGTCCTCCATCTGGGGGCAATGCGGCGCCAGCTGCGAGGTGCATTATTCCGCCTCCAAGGCCGCGGTCATTGGCTTCACAAAAGCATTGGCAAAGGAACTGGGGCCATCCGGCATCTGCGTCAACTGTGTTGCACCGGGCATCATCGACACAGAGATGAACGCCCATATTGATCCCGAAGATTTAAAAGCCCTTTATGCAGAAATCCCGCTGAGCCGCATGGGAACACCGGAAGAAGTTGCAGCTATGATTTATTTTCTCGCCTCTGAGCAAGCCGGTTATATCACCGGCCAAGTCCTCGCCCCAAACGGCGGCTGGGAACTATGAACAAAGCGCACATGCCTGCCATGTGCGCCTTATTTATAAATAATATCCGCAATATTGACGACCTCCCGGCCATACATCCGCGCAAACGCCGTTGTCTGCCCGGTCCCGCTTTTCCCGGTCAGTTGAAAGGCGATGCCGCATTCCGCATCCCGCACCAATGCTTCATTGCGCTGCCGAATGCACGCGGGGGTATAGGTATCGCTGATAAACTGTACCGCATCCGCCATCCCCATGATACGGTGGTAAGCAATGATATCCTGTTCCCGCCATCGGCGTTCAAAATGCCGGTAAGGGATGTACAGCCGCAGCTTAATGCGCGCGTCATCTTTTTTCAGTTCCAGCACCTGCTGCGCTGCGATCGTATCAAACCCCAGCGCACCGCCGGCGATAAAGGCGGTAATTCCTGTATCAATACATTTTACAATCTCATAGTGCAATACCTTTTGGATATCCGCCAGCCGCGCCGCCGGCAAAACCCGGTGCCCCGAAAAGAAACAAGCCCGCTCCAATTGTTCCACCTCCACACCTCACGCAAAAAAGGGCGCCCCAGGACGCCCTTATTGTATTTCGTTTACCAGCTCCGTCATGGAGTACATGCCGGGCCGCTTGCCCGCCAGGAACTTTGCCGCCTTGACAGCGCCGACCGCAAACACCTCTTTACTCGCCGCGGAATGCTTCAGTTCAATCACTTCATCATTGCCCGCAAACAACACCTCATGGTCGCCCACAATCGTCCCGCCGCGGACTGCATGCAGGCCGATTTCATTCTTTTTCCGTTTCCGGCGGACGCTGTGCCGGTCGTACACATATTCCGGCGGATTTTTCAAAACCTCTGAAATCCCATCGGCAATCGCCAGCGCCGTACCGGACGGCGCATCGATTTTTTGGTTGTGATGCCGCTCTATAATTTCAATGTCAAAACTCTCCTCCAGCAGCGCCGCCGCTTTTTTGGCCAGCGAAATCAGCAAATTGATTCCAAGGCTCATATTGGCCGAAAAAAACACCGGAATTTCCTTGGCGGCTTCCGCCAGCTGCTCCTTCTGCTCCGCGGACAACCCCGTTGTTGCAATCACTGCGGGGATCCTGTGCGCCGTTACGTATGCCAGCAGCGGCTCCAGCGCCGACGGATGGGAAAAGTCGATAATCACATCCGCTTCCGCCGTACAGTCCTCAATCGCCGTAAAAACAGGGTAACTGTTCGGTATATAATCATTGATGTCCAACCCGGCAACGATTTTGCAAGCGTCATCCTCCGCCACAAGCCGCGTAATCACCTGCCCCATCTTGCCGTTGCATCCGCTCAAAATTATATTTATCATTGGAATCTCCTTCATATCAGTGCTTCTGCACACCATAGGCCGCAAGCGCCTTTTTCAGCTTTTCTAAATTTGCCTCCTCCATCGCCGTCAGCGGCAGGCGCAAATTCCCCACCGGGTACCCCAACAGCTGCATCGCCGTTTTAACCGGCACCGGATTGACCTCAACAAACAGGCAATTGATCAACGCGAGCATCTCCAGCTGCAGCTTACGCGCGCCTTCCACATTTCCGTCCAAATACATTTGGCAGATGTTGTGCGTCTCTTCCGGCAAGATGTTCGCGACCACAGAGATCACGCCCTTTCCGCCCAATGACAGCACCGGCACAATCATATCATCATTGCCGGAGTAGATGTACAGTTCCGGCACCTCCGCCGCCACCTGCGCCGTATAACTGATGTTGCCGCTGGCCTCTTTTACCGCCACAATGTTGTCCAGCTGCGCCAGCTCCTTCAGTGTGGAAACCGCAATGTTCATCCCCGTCCGGCTGGGTACATTGTACAAAATGATCGGGATTTTCACCGCGTCCGCCGTCGCTTTAAAGTGGGCAACCAACCCCTTTTGTGTCGTCTTATTGTAATACGGCGTCACGCACAGCAGCGCGTCCGCGCCCAGCGCTTCCGCTTCCACCGCCAATTTCACAGAGTGCTTCGTATCGTTGCTGCCCGTGCCGGCAATGACCGGGACGCGCCCCGCAACCTTTTTCACGGTGTATTCAATCGCCGCCAGATGCTCCTCATCCGGCATCGTGGACGCTTCACCCGTCGTCCCGCAAATGATGATCGCGTCGGTCCTATTCGCAATGTGCATCTCAATCAACGCACCCAAACCGTCGTAATTGATTTTTTCCCCGTCAAACGGCGTCACAATCGCAACGCCCGAGCCGGTAAATGGAAGCTTTTTCATAAACTTCATCCCTTTCCAATTAATCCATATAACCCTTTGCCGTCAATAATTCCGCCATCAGGACCGCGCCGCCCGCCGCGCCGCGGAGCGTATTGTGAGACAGGCACACGAATTTATAATCGTACTGGCTGTCCGGGCGCAGCCGTCCGATGGATACTGCCATACCGCCCTCCAGGGTCCGGTCCAGCTTGGTCTGCGGACGGTTTTCTTCTTCAAAATAGTGTAAAAACTGCTTCGGCGCATGCGGCAGGTTCAATTTCTGCGGTTCGCCGGAAAATTCCGCCCATGCTTTTTTGATTTCGTCAATCGCCGGCTTCTTCTCAAAGCTGACAAACACCGCCGCCATATGCCCATTGGACACCGGCACCCGCAGGCACTGGGTCGTAATTGCCGGCCCGGCCGCATCTACAATCCGGTC
>DVND01000206.1 GCA_018714645.1 Candidatus Avimonoglobus intestinipullorum | reverse complement strand
TTCAAAAAACATCTGGTAAAGCCAGATGTTTTTATTTGCTAAAATTCTTGCTATTTTCTGCATATTCAAGTATAATATAAGATGTATTTCAAATTCAGACCGGACGAAAGGCGAGGTTGGCGAAATGGCGTGTAATGTGCTGCTTTCTTTGATGAAGCTGGATATAGGGGGCGCGGAGACCCATGTTGTGGAATTGGCGAAGGAACTGAAAAAGCGCGGGTACAATGTGGTTGTGACGTCGAACGGCGGCGTTTACGAGCGGGAGCTGAATGCCGCGGGCATTAAACACTATATGGTGCCGCTGCAGAATAAAAACCCGCGCAATGTTTATAAGGCATGGAATTTGTTAAAAAAGATCATTCAGGTGGAGAAGATTGATCTGGTGCATTCCCATGCGCGGATCCCGTCTTTTATTTTGGGGAAGCTGCAGAAAAAGCTGCATTTCCCGTTTGTGACAACGGCGCACTGGGTGTTTACCACAAAGTATGGTTTAAAATATATCACGGACTGGGGGCAGCGGACGATCGCTGTCAGCGAGGACATCAAAAAATACCTGATGGTGAATTACAAAATTCCGGAGGATCATATTTTCGTGACAATCAATGGGATCGATACGGAAAAATTTTCGCCGGCGGTGGATGCGGGCGATGCGATGCGGGAACTGCACCTGCGGCCGAAGGATAACACGATCGTCTATGTCAGCCGGCTGGACGCCTCCCGCAGCCTTGTGGCGCGGCAATTGGTTGCCGTACTGCCGCAGCTGGACAAGCTCATAGAAAATCTGAAGCTTGTCATTGTGGGCGGGGGAGATGATTTCGATGCAGTCCGCGCGCTGGCGGAGGAAGCGAATCAAAAAATGGGCAGGGAGGCCATTGTGCTGACCGGCCCGCGGATGGATATCAACAAGTTGATCGCGCCTGCAAAGCTGTTTGTAGGCGTATCCCGCGCAGCGTTAGAGGCGATGGCGGAGGAAAAGCCGACAATTATCGCCGGCAACGAGGGGTATATCGGGCTGTTTACGCCGGATAAGCTGGAACCGGCAATTGCGACCAATTTTTGCTGCCGGGGCTGCGTGCCTTCTACCGAGGAGCTGCTGGTACAGGAAATCAGTAATTTCTTCGGCATGTGGGACGAGGAACACGCGGAATTGGGTAAATATGGGCGTAAGGTGATCCTGAAAAAATATTCGGTGGCAAAGATGACCGATGACACGGAAAAAGCATACAAGGCTGTTTTACAGAAATAGCGGGAAGTCCAACAGAAAGGAACGAAAGCCATGAAAAAAATCCTAATTTCGGGCTATTACGGCTTTAAAAACAGCGGCGACGATGCTTTATTGAAATCCATTACGCAGGATTTGAAGAAATATAAGAACGATGTGCGGATTGTTGTCTTGTCGCGGAATCCAAAGGAGACGACGCGGCTGTACGGCGTGGAATCCATCAACCGTATGAATCTTTTTGCAGTCCTTTCTGCGCTGCTGCGCTGCGATATGCTGATTTCCGGCGGCGGGACGCTGGTGCAGGATGGGACAAGTACAAAATCGCTGCTGTATTATCTGTCTATCATCTCCTGTGCAAAGCTGTTTGGGCGCAGGGTGATGCTCTATTCCAACGGGATCGGGCCGCTGAAGGATGAGAATGTCAAGCATACAAGGGATGTGTTGAATAAAGTGGACGTGATCACGCTGCGGGATCAAATGTCCTTTGACGAATTGAAACGGATCGGCGTTACGAAGCCGAAAATCATTTTAACGGCAGACCCGGCGTTTAACCTGGAGTCAGCGCCGCGGGAAGTGGGGCGCGGGATTTTGGAGAAGCTGGGCGTCCCGAAAGAGAAACGGCTGCTTTGTATATCGGTGCGGCCTTGGAAGAATCTGGGCGCGGCTTTTGAGGATACCATTGCGCGGGCGGCTGATTATGCAGCGCGTCAATTTGGGTTTTATACCGTATTTCTGCCGATGCAGGAAAAAAGCGATTATGCCATATCAAAGCGGATTCAAGAAAAAATGGAGACGGCGTCCAAAATTGTCCTGCCTGATGCGGACATTTCCGGGATGCTGGCGGTGATTGGGGAAATGGACTTATGCATCGGGATGCGTCTGCACAGCTTGATTTACGCGGTGACCAAAAAGGTGCCGGTGATTGGGCTGGTATATGACCCCAAAGTTGCGGGGTTTATGGAATACATGCAGCAGCATCGGTATTTGCAGGTGGATACATTGGCGTTTGACGCATTAAAGGGATATATGGATGATTGCATGGAGCACTATGAGCAGACGGTTGCAGATTTAGAGGCGCAGCTGCAGGTTCTGAAGCAAAAGGCAGAGGAAAATGCAAAATACGCCATAGATTTATTGGAGGAGTGTTAGCAGTTGAGCAGTACGGAAAAGTTGTTAAGGACAGCCGGCTTTATGGCGATTGCGACACTGCTGGCCAAAATTTGCGGGCTGGTGCGGGAGATGCTGATCGCCGCCTATTTTGCCACGGGGATGGAAGGCCAGGCCTACGTGACGGCGACCAAGCTGCCGACGATGCTGTTCGACATTGTCATCGGCGGTGTGATTTCCGCATCTTTTATCCCTGTGTTCAACAGTATTTTGGAACAGAGGGATAAAGCGGAAGCCATGGCCTTTGCCAATAAGTTTATCGGCATGGTGTTGTCTGTTACAGTTTTGATTACAGTTTTCGGGATATTGTTTTCGGATCAGCTGATCGGGTTCCTGGCGCCGGATTTTGACGCCCAGACCCATATGCTGGCAAGCACGCTGTCCAGCATTATGTTCCCAATGATTATTTTTACGGGGCTGGCGTTTTCGTTTGTGGGAATATTGCAGTCTTTTGGGGAGTTTAACATCCCGGCGGTTATGAGCCTGGTATCCAATGTGGCGGTGATTTTGTATTTCCCCCTGTTCGGGAAAAAATTTGGCGTCCATGGATTGGCGTATGCGATGTTGATTTCCTGGAGCTTGCAGGTGTTTATCCAGATCCCGTCGCTGAAAAAAATTGGTTTCAAATTCCGCCCGTCTCTAAAGCTGAAAGATGCATATATTAAGGAGGCGCTGCTGCTGGCGGGGCCGATGCTGGTCAGCACCTGGGTGCAGCCGCTCTATTCCATCGTCAATACGCGGATCGCATCCGGCATGGACGGGGCGGTGGCGATGCTGGAATACGCGAACCGGCTGTATGTGGTAGTGGTCGGCGTATTTTCCTTTGTGGTGACGAACTTGATTTTTCCCAAGCTGTCCCGGGCAAATGCGTCGGACAACAGGCAGGAGTCCGACAGCCTGACGGTCACCTCGCTCAAGGCGATTATGATTGTGATTTTACCATTAATGGCGGGCTTTATCATTCTCGGGAAGCCTGTCATCAGCATCATTTATGAGCGCGGCAATTTTACAGCGCAGGATGCGGAGCTGACGGGGCTTGCCCTGTCCTGTTATTCGGTGGGGATGATCGGGTTTTCCATCAATGAAATTTTGTCCAAGGTGTTCTTTTCCATGCATAATTCCAAAACGCCGATGATAAACGCAGTGGCGAGCATGGCCGTAAATATCCTTTGCGCCTACGGGTTTTCCAAAATCTGGGGCGTGGGCGGGCTGGCGCTGGCAACGGCTGCCGGGTCGTCTGTGAATGCGGTGTTAAACTATATCTGCCTTCGGAACTATAAAGGCCGGATTTTTGAAAGAAGCGATTGGGTCAGCATGGGGAAAACCGTTTGTGCGACATTGCTGATGGCGGCGGTTGTGGTCTTGTTGTATACGGTTTTAAAAACCGCAGTGCCTGATGGATTGGCGGGGAACCTTCTGACTGTCGGCAGCTGCGGGGTTGTCGGTGCGGGCGTCTATTTTGCGATCAGCTATCTGATCGGCGTGGACGAGATACGAAAAATCTTCAAGGGAGGCGCAAAGCTTGAAAAATAGTGTGATAATCCACTTTTTTGCCGTGGTGTTCCGCTGGATTGCGGAATGCTATAATAACAGCGGCATCGAAAAAGGGATTGATAAAATTTGTAATTTTTTTGTTCGGTATGCCGATCACAGCGCGTTTATCAATACGTTTCGGAACCATTTTATGGAAGGGAATTACTGGCGCGCCAGTAAAACCTATCAATTTGTGATGCTGCCGGTCAAGCTTTTGAAAAAAATCGGAAATGCGGCGGGAGACCGTGTGTGCGCTATCCGGGAAAAGAGCATTGGGCGCGGATTTTTTGAAAATTTTCTCAAGGTATCCTTGCGGGATTACGGCGTCCTGCTATTGTGTCTCATGGCGGGATATGCAGTGAGCGTGTATTTGTTTGGGAAAATGGGCCGGCTGGACCGTTATATAGCCTGCGGCGGTGCGGCAGTCGGGATTGTTTTGCTGTTTATCAATTGCAGCCTGACGGATTTGTTCCGGGGCAGCATTATAGCAAAATGGGCCGGCCGTTTGTTCACCTGTTACAGTGCGGAGGACTTCGATGCGGAGGTGCCGGTATACCATTTGAAATGCATGCCCTTTGATATCGTGCTGATGCTGCTGCTGGGTATATTCATGGGGTATTTCAATCCAATTGCCGCGTTGCTGAGCTTTGCAGCGGCATCTGGGATCCTGCTGATTTTGTGGAAAACGGAAATCGGTGTGTTTTTAACGGTGATGCTGGCGCCGATCATGCCGACAATGGTGATGGTTGCGCTGATAGGGGTTACGGTTGTCTCCTTTGTGATCCGGATGGCTACAAACAAGGATATGGAATATGTAGTGACGCCGTTCAGTATGCTGATTTTCGCGTTCCTGGCGCTGGTGGTGCTGTCCGGCTTTACCAGCGTGGATATGATGAGCAGCATCCCGATTGTATTGGTATATGTGATGTTTACCTTTTCCTATATGCTAATTGTGAACACCATAAAGACGCGTTCGGCCTGGAATATGTTATTGGTGCTGTTCGTTCTATGCGGCGCGTTGGTGTCGCTTTATGGGATTTACCAGAATTTTGCCGGGGTGGATACCGCGCAAAGCTGGGTGGACACGCAGATGTTTGAGGATATCATAGTCCGTGTTTACAGTACCTTTGATAACCCCAACGTGTTGGGGCAGTATTTGATTTTGATGATCCCGGTGGCCTTTGCGATGCTTTTGCAAAGCAAGGGATCCGGAAAGAAAATTGTTTACACAATTGTCAATCTCTGTATGTTTGCGTGCCTATTGTATACCTGGTCGCGCGGGGCGTGGGTCGGCGCGGTGCTGTCTCTGGTATTCTTTGTGCTGCTGCGGGACAGGCGTTGGCTCATCATTTGCCTGATTGGGCTGTTGCTGATGCCGTCTGTGCTTCCGGCCAGCATTCTGGAGCGTTTGACGAGCATTGGGAACATGGAGGATTCCTCCACGGCCTACCGGGTATCCGTCTGGGTCGCCTCGCTGCGGATGGCGCGGGATTATTGGATGAGCGGGATCGGGATCGGCTTTTCCGCCTTTGAGAAGATTTATCCCGCCTATGCGCTTAATGGCGCCGGATTTGCGTTGCATGCGCACAATTTTTATATTGAATGGGTCGTTGAGATGGGTGTTCTGGGACTTTTGACCTTCCTTGCGCTGATTTTAACTGCGTATAAACAGATTGCGGCCGTGCGGGAAAAGAAATCGCTCATCCGTTTTGTGACGCTGGCGATGGCGGGCGCGCTTTTGGGATACCTGTTTCAGGGGATGGCGGAAAACCTGTGGTATAATTACCGCATGGTGCTGCTGTTCTGGATCTATATGGGGATTTTACAGAGCGGCGTCAACATCTCCAATGGGAAAGACCGGGTGGTATTATGAAGGTGATGCAAATTTTAACGGATACCAATGTGGGCGGCGCCGGGATTTGGCTTTTGAATTATCTGGGGGCTTATGACAGGGAGCGTATCGATATGGTGACGGTGCTTCCGGAAAAATCCCGGCTTACGCCGATGGTGACGCAGCTGGGCTGCGGCGTTATAGAATTGCCGGGGATTGCGGATCGGTCTTTTTCACCCGGCGGGATTGCGGAATTTAAAAAAGTAATTGAGCGGGAACAGCCTGATATCATCCATACCCATGCCTGTATTTCTGCAAGGATTGCCGGGAGGATGAAGGGTGTGCATATTGTCAATACGCGCCATTGTATTGAAGAACCGCGTAAGTTCCCCATGCGGGGGATTTACAGGATCATCAACAACAGCTTGAGCGACATTGTCATTGCGGTTTCGGAAGCGGTCTCGGAAAATTTGATTGCGGATGGGATCAAGCCTGATAAAGTGCGGGTGATATACAACGGCATCCGCCCGCTGCGGGAATTGAATGCGGAACAGAAAGCTGCTGCCCGCCGGTTGTATGGCTTGGGGGAACGAGATATCGTCATTGGGATCGTGGCCCGGCTGGAGCCGGTGAAAAACCATATGCTGTTTTTGGAGGCGGCGCGGTTTGCAAGCCTGGTGAACCCGCATATCAAGTTTATGGTTGTCGGTACGGGAAGCTTGGAAATGGAGTTGAAAAAAACGGTAAATGACATACCGGAGCTGAAAGACCGGGTGATTTTTACCGGATATATACAGGATGTGAACGACGTTATGAACGTCATTGACATCCATGTGAACACCTCGGTGCGGGAAGCGCTGTGTATCGCGCTGATTGAGGGCATGAGCCTTGGAAAACCATGTATTACTACGGATTCCGGTGGAACGCGGGAGGTTGTGGAGCATGGGAAAAACGGATTGGTAGTGCCGAATAATGACGCGGTGAACCTGTCTCTGGCGATGATTGACCTGGCGCAGAATGCGCGGAAACGTGCGCTCTATGGAACCGAGGGCAGGAGGATTGCGCGGGAACGGTTCAGTGTAAAAGAAATGGCGGAAAAGATCGGGCAAGTGTATTCCGAATTCATGGATGAAAGGAAGATGTTGGATGAAATTGATTGATGGAAAAGGAAAGCTGTTCGGGATTATTAACATTGTAGATTTATTGATTATTGTATTTGCAGTTGTTGTAATTGCCGTGGGCTATAAGCTTTTGAATGCGAAAATCGAGCCGCCGGCTGAAGAAATGCAGACGGTGACGATGGAAATCACAAAGAAACGGGAAAGCTTTTGCAAAAACATTAAAATTGGCGACGAGGTCATTGAAAAGGTAAATAACGTGCCTTTTGGGACTGTGAAGGCTGTCAGTTATAAACCTGCAAAGGAATACACGGTTTCACAGATTGACGGCAGCGTCCAAAATGTGGATGTCCCCGAACGGTTCGACGCGACCGTTGTCCTGGAGGTGCCCGCGAAGGAGAGCGTGCAGGTGGGGACGCTTTTGAGCCTGAAGGCGAAGCATTTTACAGGAAGCGGATATGTGCTTTCAGTCGACAAAATTGAGGAGGCGGAATGATGAAATTAATTGACAAAAAAGGGCGTTTGTTTGAAAAGGTAAATATTGTAGATATCTTCGTCATCTTGCTGTTGGTTTTTGCGATGGTTGCCGT
>DVND01000205.1 GCA_018714645.1 Candidatus Avimonoglobus intestinipullorum | reverse complement strand
GAAAACGGCCAGGGCCGAAAGGGCAGGGATACACAGGAGGGGGTGTGCGGCCGTGCAGGAGGTGAAGAGCGATTGACAGGCATATTGGACGATGCGAAAAAGGAGAAATACTGCCAGCTGCGGGCAGGCGGGAAGAGCCAGCGGCAGGCGTATCTGGAAGCATTCCCGAACAGCAGGCGGTGGAAGCCGCAGACGGTGGATGTCAGGGCATGTGAATTAGAGAAAGACAGTAAGGTTTTGGTAAGGTTAAGAGCGTTAGAGGAAGACAACGAAAAAAAGGCCGGCCTTTCGCGCAAAAACCTGCTGGACAAGCTGGAGGCCATCATCAACACGGAGGACATCATATTCCGCGGGAACGACGTCATGCGGGCGATTGAGCTATATGCAAGCCTGTGCGGGTACAACGAACAAAAGAGCGACAACGCACAGGAGAAAGAGGCGCAGCAGGAGCTGCTTGACGCCATCAGGGGGATTGAGCACCGATGCGGATAAAAACGCTTTCCGAAAAGCAGCGGCAGATCTTCCGGTTCGCGCAGAGCGCCGACTACGCATTGATCTGCGACGGTGCGGTGCGCAGCGGGAAAACGGTGGCGATGCTGGCGGCGTTTATGCTGTGGGCGATGGGGAACTTCAACAATACGAACTTTGCGCTGTGCGGGAAAACGGTACAGGCGACGGAGCGCAACCTCTTAAACCCACTCCGGCAAATACAGGGCCTGCCATACAGATACAAATACAAAATCAGCACCAAGACTTTGACTGTGACCTGCGGCGGCGTTGAAAACGTCTTTTACCTGTTCGGCGGGAAGGATGAATCCAGCTATGCACTGATTCAGGGGCTGACGCTGGCAGGGGTGCTGTTCGACGAGGTGGCGCTGATGCCGCGGTCGTTCGTGGAACAGGCCATCGCAAGGACACTGTCCTATGCGGAGGCAAAGCTGTGGTTCAACTGTAACCCGGACAGCCCCACGCACTGGTTTTATCAGGAATGGATACAAACGCCCAGAACCGGCGTCCGGCATATCCATTTTTTGATGCGGGACAACCCCATCCTGACAGAAAAGGAAATAGAAAAAGCCGCGATGATGTTTTCCGGCGTGTTCTATGACAAATATATAAAAGGCTTGTGGGTGCGGGCAGAGGGGATTGTATTCCCGGACTTTGCAAACAACCCCGAAAAGTACATCGTGCAGGCTTCGGAAGTCCCCAAGCGGTTCCGGTGGGTGGACTGCGGGTTCGACATCGGCGGGAACAATTCGGCGTATGCCATGACCTGCAGCGCGATGGGGTACGATGGCGTCCTGTACGTCCTGGCGGCAAAAAAGCGGCAGGCGCAGGATTTGCCGATGGAGGAAGTGGAACAGTATGCATTTGGGTTTATTGACGATACAGAGGCAAAATATGGCGTGCGCATACACAACGTGAACACAGACCATTCGGACGTGATTATCAACACGCTCAATGAAAAGCGGTACATATTCGGCAAGACCTACAAGCCGCCGCTGGAGGATCGGCCGTTCCAAATCAGCAGGCTGATGGCGCTGGGGCGGCTGAAGCTTGCCGGGGACGCATGCGGCGCGCTCATAGACGAGCTTTCCAACGTGGTGTTTGACGACAAAAACGAAAAGCCGGTGATCCTGGACGACGGCAGTATGCAGATTGACACCGTGGACAGCTTTGTATACAGCCTGGCGGGGAATTGGAATTACTTAGACGATTGAAGGTGATGATTTGAAAGATACAATCAAACAGTTCTGGTATAATCTCCTGGAAAAGCTGGACGGGAAAATCAACCAGTGGCTGAACCGGGGGAAAACAGGAAGCGGGGAAACCAGAATCGACGACGACAGCGTCGTGAATTTCTTTGCAATGGTGCTGAAAAAGGTCTTGAACCATGTGTTTATGAGCTGCACCTTTCAGCTTGTGACAGACAGCGCACAGGCGGAGCCGTTGGGCGCCCTTTGCGAGGATTTGCAGAAAAACTGCTATAAGATCGGGACGTACATGCTGGGCGGTTCCGACACGCCGCAGAACATCTCCGAATGCTGGGTCGTGCCGTCTATGGAGACGGTGGGCGGCAGGCAAACGCTGTTCCACACCTATCTGCGGGGGGACAGGGTCCGCATCACCGGGATGGCGGCGGGGAACATCACGGATTGTTACATGATCCTGGACATGGTAAAGCGGAACGACAAGCCGTATTTGCTTTGCAGGAGGCATACGCTGGACGCGGACGGGAACCTGACGGTTTCATATTTCGTCGCAAACGAGCAGGCGCAGGAGGTACATGCCGACATCCCCGAATGGCAGGGCATTGTGCAGCAGGAAATCACGTATCCGGGGGCGCACCACATCGGGTTCGGGCGCTACAAATCCCCCGTGGTTGCGCCGGATGCGAACGACACCTACGGGAAGCCGTTGAATTACGGGTGCGGCGTGATTGAAAAAGAACTCCAGATTTGCCTGCAGCAGATACAGCGGGAATTTAAAAGCAAACGGACGCTGCTCTTTGCCCATCCGGGAATTACGAGGGTGCGGGAAGAGCAGGACGAGCATGGGAATATCGTCCGCAGGAACAGTATTGACGAGTATATTTTCACGGCAAAACCCAATTCCGGCGAAAGCGTATCCAGCATGATTGCGGAGTTTTCGCCGGAAATCCGGGAGAGCTCGTATTATGCGCATCTAAAGGAGCTCATCAAGCAATATGAGGCGCTGTGCGGGTTGAACGACCTGATCCAGAAAGACCAGACGGGCCAAAACGCGACCGCAACGGAAATCCGGATGCTCAACATTGACAATATCTCGCTGGAAGAAAACATCCGCAGCGCCGTCCGCAGCGGCAACATCATGACGCTGGAGGCAGACAGCCTGTACCTGGGCATCCGGCGGGATTTATGGACCTATGACGAAACGTGGACAGACATTTACGAGGACGAGCAGCAGCGGCTTTTGAATATGCTGACGCTGTACGAAAACGGCGCGGTGGAACAGATCGACTTGATTAAATACTGGTACCCGACGCTGACCGAGGAGGAGGCGCAGGAGAAGCTGCTGCGCATTAACGAATCCAGGCAGGGCGGCACACAGGACAGCCTGGAACGCCTGCTGAACATGTGAGGTGGCGCGCATGCCGCAGATCGATGAAAACAAATTGAACGAATATGCGGATGCCGTGTTTGACCGCTGCAATTATTTTAACGATTATGTACTGGAAACCATCGGGCGGAGGATCAAGGCGACGGGGCAGCTGTCCGCGGCAGACCAGGCGGCGCTGAAAAACATGGCGGACATCTCCGGCGACATGGACGCCATCACAAAAAAGCTGGCGGAGATCACCGGGCAGAACATCGCGGACATTGAGGCCATTTATACACAGGTGCTGACGGACGGCGTCAACACCTATGAGCCGTTGTATGACTTGAAAGGAATGACGTTTTTGCCGTTTGAGCAAAACGAGTTTGCAAAGCAGCTGGTGCGGCACTGGGCAGCGGAAACGGCAGGAGAGCTGGTCAACCTGTCGCGCACGAAAGCGCTGTGCTTTGACAGATACAACTTAGCAGGAGAGGTGATTGGCTCAACGCCGCTTGCGGGCGCATTCCAGAAAGCCATCGACGACGCTGTGATCGCGGTGTCCACGGGCACGGTGGATTTCAACACCGCCATGCGCAAAACCGTGGAACAGCTGGGGGGTTCGGGCGTAAAGGTGCATTACGGCAGCGGCGTAAACCGTTCGCTTTCCGCAATGGTACGGCAGAACCTGCTGTACGGCGCAAAACGCGCGTCACAGGCCTACGAAGAACAGGTGGGCAAGGAGCTGGGCTGCGACGGGTTTGAGGTGGACTACCACGCGCATCCACGCCCGTCCCATGCGTTTATGGGCGGCAGGATGTATTCCTACAAGGGGACGGTGCGCATCGGCGGGCGGGTATATGAGGACGGCGCGGAGGCATTGGAACGGCTTTCCGACTACGGCTGCCTGCATTTTAAAACCGATGTGATTTTGGGCATATCCGAGCCGCGGTATGACGAGGCGTGGCTTTCTGCGCAGAAGCGGAAGGACGCGGAGCCGATTGCGTTTGACGGGAGGCAGAAAACCGCCTACGAATGGCAGCAGGTGCAGCGGGAGCTGGAGCGTGCCGTGCGCCGGGAAAACAGCACCGCTGTGATGGCGCGCGCCAGCGGGGACAAGGTGCTCGCCCGCCGCTGCCGGGAGAAAACCGCCGCATACCGCGAAAAATATGACGCACTGTGCGATGCTGTCGGGCTTGAAAAGCGGTATAACCGTATGGCCGCATACGGGGCGAAAGCGGTTGACAATGCAGAAAAACGTGGTATAATAGAGGTAAAGAGTAATAATGCTGGTGAAAATATGCGCAGAAGTATTAAAACGCGGTCAGCGAACGGGTTGCGTGGAAGTGCATCAAGGGAATTAAACGAGACAGATATAGAGAATATAAAAAAACACATTATCGATATTCATGCTGATTTATCCGTATTTCGGTTTAATTCTGGTGTACATACATCTTACGTTGATGATTATGATATAATAAATATACGGGGCGATGTTTTCCCCGATAAATCATCGACACACCCAAGAGACTTGATGAGTGAAAAAGCTGTATTAGCCCATGAATATTATGGGCACCGGGCAAATCGGGGAACAAAATT
>DVND01000016.1 GCA_018714645.1 Candidatus Avimonoglobus intestinipullorum | reverse complement strand
CGGGCAGCCAGGCCTCTGTGTCCGTAATCCGCGGGATATCGCTGGGAGAAATAGAATTTAAAGATATTTTCCGCATCATCTGGAAAGAGATGCGCGTTGCCCTATTATGCGGCATCACCCTTACCGCCGCCAATTTTTTAAAACTGATTTTTATAGATAAGGTCAGCTACACAATTGCGAGCGTCGTTTGCCTGACGTTGGTTACAACGGTATTTTTTGCAAAGCTTGTAGGGTGCACCCTGCCGATGATTGCAAAAAAAATCGGTTTTGATCCGGCAGTCATGGCGAGCCCGTTTATTACGACAATTATGGACGCGCTGTCACTGATTATCTTTTTCAACATTGCGGTGCTCTTATTACCCATATAAAAAACGGTGTGATTCAATCACACCGTTTTTTTATGATGTTCCAAAATGCCTCATAAAGATACAGGGAGCCGCAGAGCACAACCACCCCATCATCTTCCAACGCTGCCCGATACGCGCCGGCAGCGTCTGGAAATGCCTGCGCCCGTATCCCTGCTTTTCTTGCCAATTCCGCCAGCCGCTCCGCTTCCATCGCCCGGGGGCTGCCCGGCACCTTCACTGCCAGCAGGTATTTGACAGGCCCTCCTGCCAGCTCTTCCAGCATTCCTGCCACATCCTTATCCCGCATGCATCCCATAATAAACGTCCGTTCCACGCCGGGATAATACCGGTCGAGATTTTCCGCCAGCGCACGCATTCCGTTCCGATTGTGCGCCCCGTCAAAAATAACAGGCGGGCATGCAGACAGCCGCTCCAGCCGGGCCGGGTTTTTCGCCTGCTTTAGCCCCTTGCGGATGCTCTGTTCCGATATCCCGCAGATCCGCGCCGTTTCAATCGCCAGAACGGCATTTTCCACCTGGTGCAATCCAGCAAGGCCCAGTTCCAATTGCTCCATACCATCGTAATCAAAGCGCTCATACATCCCGCAAAAACCGCGCAGGACAGGCTGCTTCACCAAAACAAGCCGGTTTTCACACCGGTTGCAGGCTTGCTCCAATACGGGCATCACTTCATCTTCCTGCCGCAGCGTGACCGTATATCCCGCCGTCCCGTTTTTCTTGATAATCCCGGCCTTTGCCGCAGCGATCTCAGAAAGCGTGTCCCCCAGATATTCCGCATGGTCCGCGGCAATCCTGGTAATCACCGCCGCCTTGGGCGGAGGGATGACATTGGTTGCGTCCCGCGCCCCGCCAAGCCCTGTCTCCATAATCACAATATCGCAGCCGCAGGCCTTAAAATAACACAAGGCGGCGGCAGTCCAAATTTCAAACTGGGTGGGCGTCTCGCCCAACGCCTGTTTTACGCGCCCTGCGGCCGACTGCACCTGCGCCATAACATCCCGCAGCGCACCGTCCCCTATTTCACATCCGTCCACCGTGATCCGCTCATTGACACGCATCAGATGCGGCGACGTATACTTCCCCGTTTTGTACCCCGCATCGGTAAACATGCCCTGCAGGAACGCGCAGACAGAACCCTTGCCGTTTGTCCCCGCCACGTGGATATAGTTTAACGCCTTCTCCGGCGCGCCCAAAAAATCCAGCAGCATCCGAATACTTTCCAGGCGCGGCCGCGCAATTGCCTGGAAACCAGATTGCCCTTCCTTCATATTTCTCACCTTGTAAATGCTTTGACATGCTGCCGCAAATAAACGTTGACAAAATAAATCACCACAAAGCGCACCGGATAGTTCACCAAAGACGACCACGCCCGCACCTGGATGATCCCGCCGACAGCCCGCGGCTGATGCATGAACATGCTCCAATACAGGTACTGGGTCGCAACGCCCACCGTGAAATAAAACGTCAGCGTTGCCAGCAAACAGCACAAAATCCGTTTCCAGTTGATCTCCTTCTGATAAAAGAACAGGCCGTATATAAACCCATAACAAAAATCCGAAATGCCGAATAGAGGAAAATAAACCCCGCCAAAGGCATTGATCTGCGTCCCCACGAGATCCGCCAGAAACGCCATCACGCCGGCCCAAACCGGTCCCACCAGCATCCCCGCCACCGCAATGGGGAGAAAACTGAAGGAAATGCGCGAAACCGGCGTCGGGATCGCCAACGTGCGCCCAAGGACAATGGTGAGCGCCATCAATACAGCCATAGTTACTACGTCTTTTGTGGTTAATTTTTTCAGCATAAAAAAAATCCTTTCTGCATAATCACTACAAAAAGGGTAAATATTTAAAAAATATTCTCTTTTGTAGCAACGGAATGCGGGAACAACACCGCAGACCCGCCGGGCCTTTCGTAGAAAAGGCAACTTCCCGTCCTTTTCTCACTTAACGCGTTATTCCCTACTTTGCTTTACAAATTACATCATAGCACAATCTGTGCCGTTTGTCAATAGAAAAAGTGCGGCTTTTGCCGCACTTTTTTACCCTTCCACATCCACCGGGTATTCCCCGGTAAAACAGCCCTTGCAAAAGCCGCATTTTGCATTCGGCGCAATTTTATCCAGCGCCTCCACGCTCAAAAATCCAACGCTGTCCGCATTGATAATTTCACAGATTTCCTCCATGGAATAATTACAGGCAATCAGGTTTTCTTTGGAGGGGACGTCTGTCCCAAAATAACACGGGAACAGGAACGGCGGCGCAGAAGAACGCACATGCACCTCCGTCGCCCCCGCCTTTCTGAGCAGGCTGACAATCCGTTTGGAGGTTGTCCCACGGACGATGGAGTCATCCACCATGACAACGCGCTTCCCTTCAACTGTGCTCTTGAGGACGTTCAGCTTGATCCGCACGGAATTTTCACGCATAGACTGCACCGGCTGGATAAACGTCCTGCCAATATATTTATTCTTTACGAACCCCAATCCATAAGGGATTCCCGACTCCTCGCTGTAACCCATGGCCGCGCTGACGCCCGAATCCGGCACGCCGATGACCACATCCGCTTCAACCGGATGTTCCTTCGCCAGATACGCCCCTGCCAGCTTTCTGGAATCATGGGTCATCTGCCCCTCGATAACGCTGTCCGGCCGCGCGAAATACAGATATTCAAACACACAAAACCCTGATTTCTGCGTGCCCACATACGTATCAATCGAATGCATTTCCCCATCCTGCACCACGACGATTTCACCCGGCTTTACATCGCGGATAAATTCCGCGCCGATGCTGTCAAAGGCACAGGTCTCGGAAGCAAACACAATCGCGTCGCCTTTTCTTCCGATGGACAGCGGGCGGAAGCCCCACGGATCGCGGGCCGCAATCAGCTTCTGGGCGCTCATGACAATCAGGCTGAACGACCCTTTCAGCCTGCCGATTACATCCTCTACCGCTCTTTCAATGCTGCCGGTATGCAGCCGCGCCCGCGCAATCATATACGCCATCGCTTCCGTATCCGTCGAGGTTTGGAAAATCGCCCCGGTGGTGCTCAGCTCCTGCCACAGCTCCTTGCTGTTGACAAGGTTCCCGTTATGCGCCAGTGCCAGGTTCCCCTTCACATAGCGCAGCACCAGCGGCTGGGCATTCTCCCGGCGCGACTCGCCCGTTGTGGCATACCGCACATGCCCCACTGCCATAGTGCCCGGCAGCCGTTCTAAAATTTCCTCCGAAAAAACATCGTTGACCAGCCCCATATCCTTGTATTGGGAAATGTCCCTATTATTGTTTACGGCAATCCCACAGCTTTCCTGCCCGCGGTGCTGCAACGCATAAAGCGCATAGTACGTGCTGTGCGCCACATCGCCGGCGGGATCGTAAATCGCAAAAACGCCGCATTCTTCTCCCAGTTTCTCATTCAAGCCCATATTTGTTCCTCCTCAAAAAATGTACCCATTTTCACAAAATAATTATACTATTTTTTTTTTCAAATAGCAACCATTTCATTGCAATTGTATTTATACTATTTTACAGCGCAAATTCCGATTTCTTTTGTTGAATTTTCTGAAATTTTTGATTGTTCATTGCACACGGCCCTTTTTTCGTGTTATAATAAAAATCAGTTTACGGTTTCGTTTTTCATCATCTGAATTGAACTGCAAAGGGAGTGTATAGAAAATGATTATCATTATGCGCGACGACGCATCAGCACAGGAAATCGCCGCGGTCGAAAAACAACTGGCCGATTTCGGGTTCCAGACCCATCCGATTTATGGCGAAAAAAAGACCATTATCGGCGCCATCGGCGACAAGCGCCGGCTCAGTATGAACCAGATGCTGATGATGGCCGGCGTGGAGAACGTCGTCCCCATTATGCGCCCATATAAGCTGGCGGGAAAGGAACTGAAAAAAGATCCGACCATCATCAATGTAAAGGGCGTGACCATCGGCGGCGACCATTTGGCGGTTTTTGCCGGCCCCTGCGCCATTGAAAGCCAGGAACAGTTTTCGGGCATTGCAAAAAGCGTCCAGGCGGCGGGCGCCCAGATTTTGCGGGGCGGTGCGTTTAAACCGCGGTCCTCGCCCTATTCCTTTGCGGGGCTGGAGGCTGACGGTTTAAAAATTATGAAAAAAGCCAGCGAAGAAACCGGCATGCCGATTTGCACAGAAGTGCTTGACACGCGGGACGTAGATCTGGTGGCGGAATATGCGGATATCATGCAGATCGGCGCGCGGAATATGCAGAATTTCAAGCTCCTGCGCGAGGTCGGCAAGCACAATAAGCCGATCCTCTTAAAGCGCGGCCTGGCTTCCACTATAGAAGAATGGCTGATGGCGGCGGAATACATCATGTCCGAGGGCAACGAACAGGTAATTTTATGCGAACGCGGCATCCGCACCTTCGAGCCTTCCACCAGGAACACCTTTGATTTGAGCGCAATTCCCGTAACTAAGGAATTGTCCCATCTGCCCATTATTGCAGACCCGTCCCATGCGGCAGGCACCTACAAATATGTGCCCGCCCTTGCAAAAGGCGCGGTTGCGGCAGGCGCGGACGGCTTGATGATCGAAGTGCATAACTGCCCGGAAAAGGCGATGTCCGATGGCGAACAGTCCATCACACCGGACAAATTCTCTGAATTGATGCGTGCGCTGAAGCCGATTGCAGAAGCCGTCGGCAAACAATTATGATTGGATACTTAGGCCCGTCCGGCACATTCTCCCACATGGCGGCGGCAGGATATGCCCCGAATGCGCCGCTTAAGGAATTTCCCACGATTTACGCAGTTATCATGGCGGTGCAGGCCGGCCTGATTGACAAGGGGATCGTCCCAATTGAAAATTCCATCGAGGGCAGCGTCAACGTCACGCTGGATACGCTGTTTTTCGACGTCGACCTTTATATCACGGACGAGTATATCCTGAAGATTGAGGAAAATCTGATTGTGAAACCGGGCGCCAGGCGGGAACAAATCAAAAAAATCATCTCCCACCCCCAGCCCATCGGGCAATGCTCCAAGCTGTTAAACCATGATTTCGCCGATGTGGAAATCGGTTATACAAATTCCACCGCGGATGCGGCAAAAGCAGTCGCGGCGAGTGATGGCAGCATCGCCATGCTGGGGCCGAAAAAATGCGCGGAGCTATATGATTTGGAGCTGCTCATCCCCAACTGCGGCGATGAGCTCCACAATTCCACCCGGTTTGCCGTCATCGAACGGACGCAAAACCTGCATGTGACCGCATCCGACAAGACCTCCATCGCATTTACCCTGAACAACACGCCCGGAAGCCTGTATCAAGCGCTGGAATTATTTAAAACCTATGCGATCAACATGATCAAAATTGAATCCCGCCCTGTAAAAAAAGAACTGGGGACATATGTCTTCTTTATTGATATCGACGGGAATATCGACAACGCAACCATCTATTTTGCGTTGGATAAGTTAAGAGGGGCCACGCTGTCCTTTAAATTTTTAGGCTCCTACAAAAAGGCGCAGGAATCGCGCCCGGATGCCATATCTTGACATCGATGCCGTTTTGCGCTACAATATTTAGATAAAATAAATTGCCGTATTTTGCGGCGGAATGGAGAAAGAATATGAACGAACGATATGATTTGAATAAGAACCTGGCCCAAATGCTGAAAGGCGGCGTCATCATGGACGTTGTCAATGCAAAGGAGGCGGAAATTGCTGAAAAAGCGGGCGCAGTGGCCGTTATGGCTTTGGAGCGCGTGCCGTCCGATATCCGCAAGCAGGGCGGCGTTGCGCGGATGTCCGACCCGAAAATGATTAAGGAAATCCAGAGCGCGGTTTCCATCCCCGTCATGGCGAAGGTGCGTATCGGGCATTTTGTGGAAGCGCAGATTCTGGAAAGCCTGGGAATTGATTATATTGATGAAAGCGAAGTTTTAACGCCTGCTGACGAGGAATACCACGTTGACAAATCTAAATTTAAAGTCCCGTTTGTCTGCGGCGCACGGAACTTGGGCGAAGCATTGCGCCGGATCGGCGAAGGTGCTTCCATGATCCGCACCAAAGGCGAAGCGGGCACAGGCAACGTGGTGGAAGCGGTCCGTCATATGCGCACCATGCTGACAGACATGCGCCGCGTGCAGTCGGCCTCTCCTGAAGAATTGATGACCATCGCAAAAGAGTTTGGCGCGCCCTTTGACCTGATCCAATATGTACATGACAATGGGAAACTGCCGGTTATCAACTTCGCGGCGGGCGGCATTGCAACGCCGGCGGACGCCGCGCTGATGATGCAAATGGGCTGCGACGGTATTTTTGTTGGCAGTGGGATCTTCAAATCCTCCAATCCGCAGAAGCGCGCGGAAGCAATTGTCAAGGCTACGACCTATTACAATGACCCCAAAGTCCTTGCGGAGGTCTCTGAGGATTTGGGGGCGGCGATGGAATCCCTGGATATCCGCCAGATCCCCGAAAATGATTTGATGGCCGGGCGCGGCTGGTAAGGATTTGAAACGGATGAAAAAAATCGGAGTTTTGGCGTTGCAAGGCGCTGTTTCGGAGCATATTGAACGGCTTGAAAGCCTTGGGAATGTGAATCCGTGCATCGTGAAATATAGAGAGGATTTAGAGGGGCTGGACGGACTGATTATCCCCGGCGGCGAAAGCACAGCAATTGGATTGCTGTTGAAAAACTATGGATTGACACAGCCCATCCGGGATAAAATCCAAGACGGGCTGGCTGTCTGGGGCACCTGCGCAGGCATGATCTTGTTGGCGAAAGAACTGTCCGGCGGGGAACCGCCCCATCTGCAGGTGATGGACATCTGTGTGCGGCGCAATGCATATGGCCGTCAATTGGAAAGCTTTACCACCACGGTAAACCTCCCCGAAGTCTCCCCTTCCCCCATCCCATTGGTATTCATCCGGGCGCCCTATGTGGAGCGCGCCGGTGCCGACGTGGAAATCCTGCTGAAAGTCGACGGGAATATTGTGGCCTGCCGCCAAGGGCGCCTGCTTGCCACATCCTTTCACCCGGAATTGACGACGGATAATTCCTTCCATGCATATTTTGTAAATAAAGTTTGTCCATAAAAAATGGCCGGGAACCGGCCATTTTTTTGTTTTATTGGGGCGCATCGTTTTCTTA
>DVND01000204.1 GCA_018714645.1 Candidatus Avimonoglobus intestinipullorum | reverse complement strand
ACCACTGGAGGTTTTATTTACATATACTAAAGTTTTTATCTTCCCCCAGTAGAACTGGGGGTTTATTCCCACGCCTAAAGGCACCAAGAACAAAAAAATCTCCTGCAATACAGGAGATTTTTTGTTTTGCGGAATGGTTTTTTTGTTTATGCCTTGACATGGGTTTGTGTTCCAGTATATAATAAATATCAAATGAATTGTAGGAGCTGCGGAAGATGGGAAAGATTTATAAATTTTTGGCATTTGACTTTGGCGCGTCCAGCGGCAGGGCCATGCTGGCGAAATTTGACGGGGAAAAAATTACATTGGAGGAAAAGCACCGCTTTTCAAATGACCCTGTAACGGTAAATGGAGGCATGTATTGGGATATCCTGCGCCTGTTCCATGAAATTAAGCAAGGGATATTAAAATGCGCCAATTCCGGCGACCGGGATATCGACTGTATCGGTATTGACACTTGGGGTGTGGATTACGGCTTGCTGGACGAGCATGATCAGTTGCTGGGAAACCCGTATCATTACCGCGACACCCGCACGGATGGGATGTATGAGGAAGCTTTTGCGCGGGTTCCCAAAGAGGAAATTTTCCAATCCACGGGGATTGCATTTAACTGGTTTAATACACTGTATCAATTGCTGGCGGCGCGGCTGTCGGGCGATGTGGCGCTGAAAAATGCGAAAACGCTGTTGTTCATACCGGATTTGCTGAATTTCTTTCTGACGGGGGAAAAACGGACGGAATACACAATTGCCTCCACGTCACAGATGTTTGATTCCCAAACCCATACCTGGGCGGAAGGATTGCTGAAAAAGCTGGATATCCCTACAGATATTTTTGCGGATATGGTTTATCCGGGGGAACAGGTTGGCGTTCTGAAAGCGGACTTGGCGGAGGAACTCGGCGTTGCGCAGATTCCTGTCATCGCGGTAGCGTCTCATGATACCGGCTCCGCGGTGGCGTCGGTTCCGGTTGTGGATCAAGATGACTTTATCTACATCTCCAGCGGGACTTGGTCGCTGATGGGGGTGGAACTGGATGCGCCGAACGTGTCGGCAGGCGCGCTGGAGCATAATTTCACCAATGAAGGCGGCGTCAACCGGACGATCCGTTTCCTGAAAAATATCATGGGCTTGTGGCTGGTCCAGGAATCCCGCAGGCAGTGGGACCGCGAGGGCGAGCTGCTGAGCTTTGATGAGCTGGAACAGCAGGCCAATGCAGCGGAGCCGTTTGCAAGCCTGATCGACCCGGATTATCCGGCATTCCAGACGCCAGGCAATATGCCCCGGCGGATTCGGGAATTTTGTGAAAAGACAGGCCAGAAGGTACCGCAGACCAAAGGGGAGGTTGTCCGTTGTATTGCTGAGAGCCTTGCGTTTAAATACAGAAACACCATTGAGGGCATGGAGGAAGTGACAGGCAAAAAATACAACGCCGTCAACATTGTCGGAGGCGGCATCAAAGATAAAATGATTTGCCGCTTTACTGCAAACGCCACCAAACGGACGGTACAGGCCGGCCCCGTAGAAGCGACAAGTATCGGAAACGTCATCGTACAGGCGATGGCTGTGGGTGCGGTTCGGGATTTAAAGGAAGGCCGCAGGATTGTCCGGGATTCCTTTGACATTGCGGTCTATGAACCGGAGGATGCAGCGGCTTGGGACGCGGCTTATGAAAAATGGAAGAAAATAATTCAAAGTATATAACATAATTGCAAAAAAGTTTTCATAGTATGAACTATGAAAACTTTTTTTGTTATGTCCAAATTTTACTCACAAGTTGGAAAGGATGATAATCATGGAGCTGATGAAGGAAGCAATGACAATCAATGAGACGGTGTATGCCGATACGACGCAGGTTTATGTGGAAGGGGATATCATCGTCCCGGACGTGAAGCCCGATATTTTAAAAATTCTGCAGGTGGATGCGGTCTCCGCTGTTACGTCGAAGAATCTTTCCGATGGGCGTGTACAGGTTTCAGGAAAAGTGAACCTGACAATCCTTTACATACCGGAGCGGGAAGGCGACTGCATCCAAAGCATCAATTCCGTTTTCGACTTCTCGGAAAAAATTGAACGGCAGGGTATTACAGGGGATATGCAGGCCAGCGTTGAGACAGATGTGGAGCGTGTTGAGTTCAATCTGATCAATTCGCGGAAATTGAGTGTGAAATCCACTGTGGCGCTGGACTGCAATGTCTGCGGGAACCGTAATATCGAATTTGTGTCGGGCTTCGAGGATGGAGAAGCGGAATACAGGAAAAATAACTTAAACGTCAACAGTGTTATTGCAAATGAGGAATTTGAATTTGTCATGCGGGACAGTATGGAGGTCCCGGCGGGGAAGGTATCGGTGGGAGAAATTCTGAAGGTGGACGCAAAAATCACCGATAAGGACGTCAAACCGCTGACAGGGAAACTCGTGGCCAAGGGCATGGTCAATATATGTGTTTTGTATGTGGGCGACGGCGGATCCATTGAATTCATGGAAACGGATGTACCGTTTACTGAGGTATTCGATGTCGATATGCTGACGGAGGACACGGACTGCGAGCTGGATTTTGCGGTTACCGAGCTGCATTATGAATTGGAGGAGGATTCCGACGGGGACCGGCGGATCCTGAGCTTTGAATTGCTGGTTACAGCCCATGTGAAGGCGTCTCAAAACATGGAGATCGACATGATCAGCGACTTTTTCTGCCCGGGCTGCAGTACCAATATTTTGTACGACGATATCGCTGTCGATGAAATTGTGTGCAAACCCAAAGCACAGAATACACTGCGGGAGATCGTAGCGGTGGATAATAAATTGCCGCAGGTCACGGGCGTTTATAACGTCATCACCAAGCCCTGTATTACGCGGACAGCTGTTGAAAATGGGAAGGTGTCTGTGGAGGGCCGTGTGGAGGCATATATCCTGTATTTGACAGACAATATGCAAAGCCCGGTATACAGCTATAAAAAGGATATCCCGTTCAGTTATCTGTTAGACAGCCCGCAGGCAAAAGCGGGTATGGATTGTATGGTAAAAGCAGAAGTGGAACACACCGGCTATAATTTGAATGCTGCCAATGAGGTAGAACTGCGGTGCATCCTGTCCATCAGCGCTAATGTGGTGAACAGGCGGAGCGTGCGTTTGATTTCAGATTGTGAAATTGAACCGCTGGCAGCAGAGCATAAAAAGGGGATTGTGATTTATTTTGTCCAGAACGGCGATACCATGTGGGATATCGCGAAGCAGTATGCCGTATCCATGCAGGATATTATGCAGTATAACGGAATGTCGGAAGAAGAGCACTTGTGTGCAGGGAAAAAACTGGTCATCCCGGCAGTTTACAAGAAATAGCATTAAAAATG
>DVND01000203.1 GCA_018714645.1 Candidatus Avimonoglobus intestinipullorum | reverse complement strand
TATTTGTGGGAAATTAGTAGATTTTTGTAGAAATAGAATAATTTTTTGTAATAAATCTCTAAAAATGACTATACAAATGAAAAAAATGTGGTATAATAGATAAGTGACACGGAATGAAGAGGAGGAAAGGACGCTTATGCAGGAAGCGATGCAGGGATATGTGGAGCAGTTCGCATATTTCATGTCCAAGGAGCGCCATAAAGCGCAAAACACCATACAATCATATAAGCGTGACGTTTCCCAGTACATAGCGTATTTGGACAGCCATGGGATCACCGATATTTCTAAAACGACGAAAACAACGGTGCTCACCTATCTTTTGAATCTGCAAAACCAGGGGAAGGCCACGTCGACGGTATCGCGGACGCTGGCGTCCCTGCGGTCGTTTTATATGTATGTGGGGGAGTCGGGCGTGAAGATGAAGGACCCGACGTTGAATCTGGAAGCGCCGCATGTGGAGAAAAAGCTCCCGCAGATTTTGACGACCTCCGAGGTAGAGCGGCTGATGGAGCAGCCGAAATGCGTGGATGCAAAGGGCTACCGCGACAAAGCGATGCTGGAGCTATTGTATGCCACAGGTATCCGCGTGTCGGAGCTGATCAGCCTGGATATTACCGACGTCAATGTCAATGTGGGGTTTGTACGGTGCATCAGCAATAAAAAAGAGCGGATTGTACCGATGGGGCACATTGCAAAAGACGCGCTGAAGAACTACATAGAACTGGCACGGGGGCAAATGTTGAAGGATGCGGAGGAAACGGCACTGTTTGTGAATTGCAACGGCGTGCGGTTGTCGCGGCAGGGGTTTTGGAAAATCATCAAGCAATACCAGCGCCAGGCGGGCATCAAGACGGATATCACGCCGCATACGCTGCGGCATTCTTTCGCGGCGCATTTGCTGGAAAACGGCGCGGATTTGAAATCCATCCAGGAGATGCTGGGCCATGCGGATATCTCATCCACGCAGATCTATGCGCATCTGATGAAGAGCAAAATCAAGGACGTTTATGCGAAAGCGCATCCGCGGGCGTAGAAATTGCAAGACAGGAAGTAATTCCTGTCTTTTTTCATGGAATCTTTACAAATTGTTTATGATTATTTAAGAATATAGAAATTGAAAACCCCGCCGGAATGTGGTATGATGTGTTATATCATGGGGAAACAGAGGATATTGGGAGACATACATATGGAAGAACCATTTTACACAGACCCCCAGCGCGGATTAACGCCTGAAGAGGTTTTAGAACGCGTCGTACAGGGCAAGACGAATGCGCCGGTGGACGCCGCTTCCAAAACGGTGGGGGAAATTATATCAAGCAATGTTTTTACATATTTCAACCTGATTTTTGCGGTGCTTGCAGTGCTGCTGGCGCTGGTGGGCGCATTTAAGGAACTGACGTTTGTCCCGGTCATTTTGGCAAATACGCTCATTGGGATCATTCAGGAGATCCGTTCAAAGCGGGTGCTGGACAAGCTGTCCGTGCTGAATGCGCCCAAGACGCGGGTGCTGCGCGGCGGCAGGGAGGAGACGGTGCCGTCGGAGGAGCTGGTGCTGGATGACATTGTTCTGTTTGCTGCGGGAAACCAGATTTGCGCGGACGCGATTGTGGTGGACGGCGAGGTGCAGGTCAATGAAGCACTGCTGACCGGGGAGCCGGATGAAATTACGAAAAGGCCGGGTGACCGTCTGATGTCCGGCAGTTTTGTGGTGTCCGGTACATGCAAGGCGCGGCTGGAACAGGTTGGGGCGGATTCCTATATCTCGAAGCTGACGCTGGAGGCAAAGGCGGAGCGGGGCGGCGAACAGTCCGAGATGATGCGCTCGCTGAACAGTTTGATTAAAATGGTGGGGATTGTCATTATCCCCATTGGCTTGATCATGTTTTATGAGCATGTCGCATTTATGGGGGAATCCATCCGTGACAGCGTTACGGCCATGGTGGCGGCGCTGATCGGGATGATCCCGGAAGGGCTGTATCTGCTGGCCAGCGTGGCGCTGGCGGTCAGCGTCATCCGCCTTGCCCGCAGGAAAGTGCTGATCCATCAAATGTCCTGCATTGAGACGCTGGCGCGGGTGAATGTGCTTTGCGTGGACAAAACCGGGACGATTACGGAAAACAACATGGAAGTGAACGAAGTCATCCCCCTGCATGGCGGCACAGCGGATTTGGAGACGCTGCTGGGCGGGTTTATGCAGAACATGGTGGACGATAACGCCACGATGAACGCCTTAAAGGCGCGTTTTACAAAGGGAACAGATACAAAAGCGGTCAAGACCATCCCTTTTTCCTCAAAGACGAAGTACAGCGGCGTGGCGTTTGAGGATGCGGCCTATGTGCTGGGTGCGCCGGAATTTGTACTGCGGGAGCGGTACGAAGAATACCGGCAGCAGATTGAGGGGTATTCGCAAAAAGGCTTCCGGGTGCTGGTGTTTGCGCAGTCGGAGCCGGGAAGCGACGGCCTGCTGGGAGGGGTGCAGCCGCTGGCGTTGCTGCTGCTGTCCAATCCGGTGCGGGAAAATGCGGCGGAAACCTTCCGGTATTTTGCGCAGCAGGGTGTGGATATCAAGGTGATTTCGGGCGACAATGCCATGACGGTGTCCGAGGTGGCAAAGCAGGCGGGGATCCATGGGGCAGAGCGGTATATTGACGCGTCAGAATTGCAGACTGCGGAGCAGACCGAGGCGGCGGTTTTAAAATATACGGTGTTCGGGCGGGTCACGCCGGAACAGAAAAAGCAGTTTGTGCTGGCCCTGCAAAAGGCGGGGAAAACCGTCGCCATGACGGGGGACGGCGTAAACGACATCCTGGCGCTGAAAAAGGCGGATTGCAGTATCGCCATGGCGTCGGGGAGCGACGCGGCGGCCCATGCATCCCAGCTGGTGCTGCTGGATTCGGATTTTTCCGCCATGCCCGCGGTGGTGCTGGAGGGGCGGCGCGTGGTGAACAACATCCAGCGGTCGTCCACGTTGTTTTTGGTGAAAAATATTTTCTCCCTGCTGATGGCCCTGTTTTCCATCATTTTTATGGTCAATTACCCGTTGGTGCCGTCGCAGATGTCGTTGGTGAGCGTGTTTACCATTGGCGTCCCGGGCTTTTTCCTTGCGCTGGAGCCCAATAAGAATATTATCAAAGGGAAATTCCTGCAGAATTTGCTGTTTGCGGCGTTCCCGGCGGGGATCACGAATTTTGTGGTCGTCGGCGCGATGGTCGTGTTCGGCGAGGTATTTGGCGTCGCGCCCGAAGATATTTCAACGGCGTCCGTCATCCTGCTTTTGATAGTGGGGCTGATGGTGCTCTACCGCGTCAGCCGCCCGATGAATGCATGGCGCTGGGCGCTGTTCGGGGCGATGATTGTAGGCATGGTTGTCAGCGGGACGCTGTTAAACGGCCTGTTCAGCATGGAGGCGATTTCTGTCAAGGGAATGATGCTGTTGGGGGCGTTTGCAATCATCACGGAGCCGGTGATGCGGTATACGACCCTGTTGTTTGAAAAACTCAAAACGGTATCAGAACGGCTGGCAGAACGCCGGCGGCGAAAAAAAGAACAACTGTAAATTGGAAAATTTATGGAAACCTGTTGACGAATTATGAAAAATATGTTACAATTTGTAACATACTAATTAATAATTTGGAGAAATATTATGAAAAAGGGTTCTTTTTTCGCTATATTCTTTGCTGTTTTATGGAGTGCGCTCTGCGCATCCGCAGCGGAAGATACACAAATTGCCGTGAACGGGAAAGCGCTCGATTTTGAGC
This sequence comes from Candidatus Avimonoglobus intestinipullorum, assembly GCA_018714645.1. Lineage (GTDB taxonomy): Bacteria > Bacillota > Clostridia > UBA1381 > UBA1381 > Avimonoglobus > Avimonoglobus intestinipullorum. The sequence continues at coordinate 2,333 of DVND01000203.1, read as the reverse complement.
AGCCGCCCGTTGTCCGGGATGGGACAACCCTTGTCCCGATCCGCCCCATTGCGGAGGAGCTGGGGCTGGTGCTGGTATGGGTCGGCGGGGAGCAGACTGCGACCTTGTGGAATGACGATACGCTGGTGCGGCTGAAAATTGGCAGCGACGAGATGGTCGTCAATGATGAAACCAGACAGTTGAGCATGGCGCCCGCCATTATTAACGACAGTACATATTTGCCGGTGCGGGCGGTTGCGGAGGCTTTCGGCGCGGAAGTGGCCTGGGTTGGATCCACGGTGCATATTTTCTATGGGGAAAGCCTGGATGCGACAGACAGAGCGTCGCTGCTGGCAGCGAGCGCGGCGCAGCCGGAGGTGAAAAACGACCATTATTTCTATAGCCAGCGGGATGGCAAATGGGGCTTGGGCGATGGCAGCGGCTATTGCTGGGTGTGCTCCTATGCGATGTTGATTTCCAATGTGAAAGGCGAAGCGGTAACGCCGGCGGATGTTGCGGCGTTTAACAGTGAAGGCGGCGGAAGCGGCGCTTATATGCGCAGCCACGGCGGAATTGTTGAACGGTTCGGCGTGCGGTTTGTACAGGCGCTGGACAGTGCGTCCCCGTACTTTGCGCGGTATGACGATTGGCGCGGTGCGACGTATATCAACGCCTCGTCGGATGCGGACGTTATCAATGCGCTGAAGGAAGCGCTGGACAGGAACCCGCAGGGCGTGATGGTGCGGTATGAGGGTTATCCGCATACCATGGTAGCTGTCGGCTATGAGGGCGATACCATTTATTACAACGAACCGGCCTACACAGACAGCGAATGGGTGACTTTTGAGGAAACTTGCCTGAAAAATTATGAATTGACGGATATCTCGTTTATACAAGCGATTACAAAATAAAAAGACGCTTTCTGAGCGTCTTTTTTTAGTCTTCTTTGAACTCCAGGAGTTTATAGGGCGGGACTTTTAATATTTCTGCAAGCTGAAAGAGCTTGTCTAATGAAATACCAACTGATGCGACTTCCATTTTGCTGATATGGGTTTGTGAAATATCCATCTTTTCGGCAAGCTGTTCCTGTGTTAAATCCCGCATTTTTCTATAATAGGCTATATTTAAACCCAACTTTTTGTAATAGGTTTTGTATTCTTTTTTCATGATATCACCCTCATTATATTTTACCAAGAGAATGACTTTAATCACATAGACTTAAATTTCTTATTTAACCATTGACGTTGCATTATTTTTGTGTTATACTTAATAAAGTGGAATATAAATCATAATTACAAGCAATGATTTGTCATTGAATTTATTGCAACACCTGTACTTAATCTCCATTAATAATGAAAAGTACATTATAATTCCACAAAAAAAGCGGGCCCCCGGCCCGCTTTTTTAATATCTGTTGTTTTGCTCTTTAAACGCCCGGTCCATGTCACGCCGGGAGGCGCGTTCTGCCAGGTCGCTGCGCTTGTCATAGAGCTTTTTCCCCTTTGCCACCGCCAGCGAGACCTTCACCAGAGACCCCTTCAAATAGAGCGACAGGGGAATCAGCGCGTAGCCCTGCTGCTGGATTTGCCCGATCAGCTTGCGGATTTCGCGCTTGTGCAGCAGCAGCTTGCGGTCCCGCAGGGGGTCGCGGTTGAAGATGTTGCCCTGCTCATATGGGCTGATGTTCATGCCCTTGATGAACACCTCGCCGTCCTTGATGGAGGCGTATGCGTCAGACAGGTTCACCTTGCCCTGGCGGATGGATTTAACCTCCGTCCCCGCCAGTTCGATGCCCGTTTCGTAGGTTTCTATAATAAAATAATCGTGGCGCGCCTTTTTGTTCTGCGCCAGCGTCTTTGTCTGTTCCTTTTGCATGGTATCCCTCCTCTGCCTCATTTCTAAATTATACCATAATTTATCCAAAAAGCAAATAAAAAATACAAGTTGTCATAATTCCGGTACGGTACGCGTAAACTGTAGTATTACGGATTGGAGGATGTGGCTTCATGCGGTTTGGAAAGAGGACAAGATTCAAGACGGTTGTTTTAACGCGGCAAAAGATCATTGTGTGCTGCGCGTGCTTTGCGTTTGGGGTGGTGCTGGGGCTGGTATGCCTGCTGCTGCGGGGCGTTTCGGAAAAGCACCAGGAGCTGGCGTTTTCCGATGCGTTTTACAAGACGGTGATCCAAAGCGAGCTGCATCAGGAGCAGGAAGAAATCGATGTGGGGGCGGTGCTTGAAAAGATTTTGGGCTTTAACGTTGCAGACGCGGCCAGCATCCTGAAAAAAACGACGCTGATTTATGACGAGCCGGAGCCCACGCCGGAACCGACCCCCCAACCCACGCCGGAAGCC
>DVND01000202.1 GCA_018714645.1 Candidatus Avimonoglobus intestinipullorum | reverse complement strand
CAGGCTTGTATTTATTACAGCATAGTTTTATAAATGTGCAGCATATTCAAAAAAATATAAAAAACCTCACCGGTACGATCCTGTTCCATTTTAACGAAATCGAAAAAGAGACAGCTTCCTATCAACAAATTGTGGAAGAATTGAAAACAAAGCATACCGCTGCCGGGAGATATATATTTGATTAAAAACAATAGCATCAATAAAACAGATGGGGCTCCATCTGTTTTTCGTCTTTTTTCCACAAATCGCGCCAAAAAATTTTGCATAAATTTCATTGATTGACAAATACTATGACTACATATCAGATTATTATTATTGGAGGAATTTTATGAAAGCAACAGGAATTGTTAGAAGAATAGACGATCTCGGCCGCGTTGTCATCCCCAAGGAAATCCGCCGCACCATGCGCATCCGCGAGGGTGACCCGCTGGAGATTTACACAGAAAAAGACGGCGAAGTAATTTTTAAGAAATACTCCCCCATCGGGGAGTTGGGCGATTTTGCCTCAAGCTATGCCGAAACGCTGGCCAAGACCTGCGGCAAAGGCGCCTGCATCACTGACCGCGACAGCGTCATCGCTGTTTCCGGCGTGCCGAAAAAGGAGCTGATGGAAAAACGGGTCAGCTCCGACCTGGAAAACGTCATGTCCGAAAAAACGCCCTTCCAATCCCAGGGATTTGATTCCGGCATCGCCATCGCCGAGGGCGTCGATAAATACAACGCCGGCGTCGTCGTGCCGATTGTCTCCGAAGGCGACACCATCGGCTCCGTCATCTTCATCCTCAACGACGGCGAACAGGTGAGCGAAGTGGAAAGCAAGCTGGCTGAATCCGCCGCGGGATTTTTAGGGCGGCACATTGAAGGCTGATTGGGATTCTGGGGAATGTTGTCCAGCAAGCCTTTAAAAAGGCTTGACCCAAGCTTTGGCGCAATCTGGGCGCCGCTTGATTACAAACGAAAAAAACAGGGAGCGCTACTCCCTGTTTTTTTCTACCTGCATCGCATAGCAGATACAGCGGCAGGCCATCATCATCACCGTGGTATTGCACGCCTTTGCCGCCTTTACCAGGTTCAAACGCAGCTCCTCCGGTATCTTCGCCACCTCCGCCTCCAGCCCCGCTTCCAGCTCTGCCAATTCTTGTTCTGTCATATATAAACCCCCTAAAATTTATTTTATATATACAACTATATAATTATATAATCATATAACAGAATTGTCAAGCATGTATATTTTCAATAAAATATACATGTGAAAGGAGGGATACCATGAAAATTCAGCTATGTATTGATGCAAAACTGCGTGAATTGGGCAAAAGCCGTTACTGGCTGGCTCAAGAATCACATACGCATTATAATATAATTGATAAATACTGCAAAAATAAAATTTTCAGGTATGACTCCGATGTATTGCTGCGCATTTGTACAGCCCTCCAATGTGAACCGGGCGATATTATAAAGCTGGTAAATAGGCAATAAAAAAAAGGAATGGGAAGTCATTCCTTTTTTATTGCTTTACAATTCCCAAAATCAGCTTATAAATCTGCTCCAACGCATCTGTTTTTGCAATTTTTTTCACGTTCCGGCCCATTTTCTCCAAGGCCTGCGGGTCGGAAACCAGCTTCATCATTGCCTCAAAAAGCGTGTCTGCCGTCAGCCGGTCTTCCGTCAGGACCACAGCGGCCCCCTTCGCCTCAAACGCCCGGGCGTTCTGCTCCTGATGGTTGCGCACCACATTGGGCGAGGGGATCAGGATGGAGGGCTTGCCCAGCGCGGCAATTTCGCTGACTGTGATCGCCCCCGCCCGGGAGACGATCAAATCCGCCGCGGGCATTACCGTTTCCATGTTGTTGATGTACGGGACGACCTGGATCTCGCCGCCAAGGTCGACGCCCGCCTGCGCCAATCTTGCTTTTGTCCGGTCATAATTGCGGTCGCCCGTGCCGAACAGGAGCCGCATTGCGCCGGGTTTTATTTTTTGCAGCACGCCGGCCATCGTCTCGTTGATTTTCTCCGCACCGAGGCTCCCGCCGAACACCAGCACAAAGGGCTCCTTCCCCAAGCCCAGCTTTTTGCGGGCTTCTGCCCGGTCTGTCTTTAAAATTTCAGGCCGGAGGGGGTTCCCCGCCAGCACGCATTTTTCCGGGTGCTTCATATAGTTTTTGGTTTCCTCAAAGCTGGTCACCACGTAATTGACGTATTTTTCCGCGCCCTTGACCGTCAGGCCGGGATAGACGTTCTGCTCGTGGATGATTGCGGGAAGATGCAGCTTCCCGGCTGCCATCGCCACCGGCCCGCTGACATAACCGCCGGTGCAGACCACCGCGTCGGGCTTAAATTCCTCCATGATTTCCCTGCACGCCCTGCGCGCGGCGGCAAGCTTATAAAGTACCGCTACATTCCGCCACAGCCGCCGGCGGTCAAAGCCCCGGATGTCAATATAGCGGATTTCATACCCCTCCCGGGGCACCAGCTTGGTTTCCAGCCCGCGCTCCGTCCCGATGAACAGCGCCTGGAACGCGTTGTCCCGTTCCCGGAAGTAATTGGCGATGGACAGCGCCGGGTTGATATGCCCCGCCGTGCCGCCGCCGGCAAACAATATACGCATTTATCCGATTGCCCCTTTCTTTGAATACCGCGACACGGACAGGATGACCCCCATTTCCGCCAGCAGCACCATGATCGCCGTGCCGCCGTAGCTGAAAAAGGGCAGCGATATACCCGTGTTCGGGATGCTGGAGGTCACCACGGCGATGTTCATAATCGTCTGGATCGCCACCTGCGCCACGATGCCCACCACCGTCAGGCTGCCGAACACGTCCGGCGCATCCATGGCGATTTTGACGCCCCGGATGATCAGCAGCGCAAACAGCCCGATGATCAGCGCCGCGCCCAACAGCCCCAGCTCTTCGCAGACAATTGCGAAAATAAAATCATTATACGGCTCCGGCAAATAGGAATACTTTTGCACGCTCTGCCCCAGCCCCAGCCCGAAAATACCGCCGGAGCCAATGGCATACAGCCCCTGCACCACTTGGTAGCCCGTGTCCTGGGTATCCCCAAAGGGGTTCAAAAAGCTCATGATCCGTTCCCAGCGCACCGGGTCCATGCGGAGAAACAGCAGCCCAACCGGTATCGCCGCCGCGCCTGCACCGAGGAAAAATTTGAAATTCGCGCCGCCCACAATCATGACGACCACCGCAATGCCGCAGATGACAATCGTCCCGCTCAGATGGGTCTCCAGCAGCATCAGTACCGCCGTAATGCCGATCCACATGAAAAACGGGAGCATCCCCTTCAATTTTGTGATTTCGTATTTATTATCCTCAATCATGCTGGCAAAAAACATCGCAATCGCCAGCTTCATCAATTCCGAGGGCTGCAGCTCCATAAAATACAGGTTCAGCCACCGCCGCGAACCGTTGTGCTCCACGCCCACATGGGGGATCAGCACCAGCGTCAGGAGCACCAGACAGACAATCATGAAGATTTTGGTGTACGGCTTATACATCCTGTAGTCGATCCTGGAAATGACCAGCATCGCCGCAAAGCCCACCAGCACAAATAACAGCTGCCTGAAAAAGAAATGGTAGGAATTGCCGAACCTGGCGTTTCCCGCCGGCGTCGATGCGCTCAAAAGCATCACCAGCCCCACGCATACCATAATGATTACCAGCGTCAGGAACGTGTAGTCCATATCGGATTTTTTCCGCTTCATTTTTACAACCCTGGATGGTTTTTTGTTTGATTGATTTCCCGTTCGCGTTGTTCTACCTGCCATGCCGCAACCACCTTATATATCTATGATTTGATGCATCTGCAAAAATGCTTCCGTCCCGCCGGAGGCATCCCCCCAAAACGGAACTGCCGCCAAAAAACCAACCACACACAACATAACCGTCACCAGCGTAAACACCAACACGATTTTCCGTTCCTTCCAGCTGCACATCTCAAAATGGTGATGGATGGGGCTCATTTTGAAAATCCGTTTTCCCGTCAGCTTGAACGACGCCACCTGCAAAATCACCGACAGCGCCTCAAATAAATACACAAACCCCACAATAACTAAAATCAGCGGCATCCCCATGCCCACCGCCATCACGGAAACAGCGCCCCCCAAAAACAGGGAGCCGGTGTCGCCCATGAATACCTTTGCCGGGTATTTGTTGAAAAACAGGAAGCCGACGCAGCCGCCCGCCACCGCCAGGCCGAAAAACACCGTGCTCTCATTCTGCATCAAAAACGCCGCGGCGGCAAAAAACAGCGCCACCACCGCCGTGATGCTCCCCGCCAGGCCGTCGATGCCATCGGTCAGGTTCACCGCGTTCACCGTCGCCGTCACAACTAGCAGCACAAACGGGATATACACCCACCATGGCAAGGAGATGGTCTTGGAATAAAACGGGATGATGATTTCCGTGTTCAGATTGCCCGTCAGGTTTAAGACGAACACATACACCGCCGCCAAAAGCACCTGCAGCAGGAATTTCTGCGACGCGGTCAGGCCCAGGTTCCGCTTTTTGACCACTTTGACGTAATCGTCGATAAAGCCAATGGCGCCAAAGCCCAGCGAAATCAACAGCATCATCAAAAGCTGCAGATTATACCGCACCGACAGCGCCACCGCCATCGCCACTGTCACGCCGGCGATAAACATGATCCCGCCCATGGTCGGCGTGCCGGACTTTTTCTGATGCCATTTTGGGCCGTCCTCCAAAATCTGCTGCCCAAATTTCAGCTTGTGCAGCCATGGGATCAGCACCGGCCCCAGCACCACCGCCACCAGCAGCGCGATCCCGAATGGGATGAATGCGGCATAGCCGCTTTGTACAATAGTTCCCCACAGGGTTGTTAAAACTGAAGATATTTTTTCAATATACATGCTTTTGCCCCTTATTTTCTGATCTGTTCACAGATTTTTTCAAAGTGCATCCCCCGGGAGGCTTTCACAAGCACAACATCCCCCGCCTTTACATAGCGCTTGATTTGCTCCGCCAATTCCTCCGTTGTTTTATAGCTGTAAACGGCCTCCAGCCCCGCATCCCTGGCGCCGATGGCCAGATGCTCCGCGTTTTTCCCCGCGGTCAGCAGCACGTCCGTTCCGTTTTTTTCCACCTCGCCGCCCAGCTCATAGTGGGCGTTTTTCGCAAATTCACCCAATTCCAGCATATCGCCCAGCACAGCCACCTTCCGCGCCGCTTCCACCGAACCCAGCACCTTCAGCGCCGCGCGGATGGAATCCGGCGAGGCGTTGTAGCAATCGTTGATGATGGTAATCCCATGCGCCTGCTCCACAGAAAGCCGCATTTCCGTCAGACGGAACTGCGCGATCCCCCGGATGATTTGCTCCATCGGGACGCCATACCGCCTGCCCACGCAAATTGCCGCCAGGGCGTTATAAATATTATGCACGCCCGGCGTCGGGATACAGACCTCGTACCGGCTGCCGTCCAGCTCCACCCGGAACCGGGAGCCGTCTATCCCCAAATTTTCCACTGCCTCCGCCACCACGTCGCAATCTTTGTTTTCGATGCCGAAGGTGACAACCTCAAACGCTTCGTGCCCGCGCACCGTCCACAGGAATTTGTCATCGCCGTTGACGATCAGCGTGTGGTCTTTGGTAAAATAGTCGCAAATTTCCATTTTCGCCTGAAAAATGCCCTCCTGGGAGCCCAGGTTTTCAATATGCGACATGCCGATATTGGTGATGACCGCCACATCCGGGCGGGCAATGTCCACAAGGTGGTGGATTTCCCCAAAGGCGGACATGCCCATCTCCAAGACCGCCATATTCTGCTCCCGCTCCAGGCGGAACACCGTCAGGGGGAGCCCGATTTCATTGTTGAAATTGCCCTGCGTTTTTAATACATTGTACTGTTGGTTCAGGACGGAATAAATCATATCCTTGGTAGTGGTTTTCCCCACGCTTCCCGTGATCCCCACTACGGGAACCCTGTATTTTTTCAGATAAAACCGCGCGATATCCGCCAGCGCCTTGGACGTGTCCTCCACGCTGATAATGGTTTTCCCGGCGACGGGCTCCATCGGCCGCGCCGATAAGCTCAGCGCCGCGCCCTTTTCAAAAGCCGCGCCGATATAGTCATGCCCGTCAAAATTTTCGCCGCGAAGCGGGATAAACAGCGCGCCCGGCGTCGCTTTCCTGGAATCCGTCGTAATGGAACAGACCGGCTGCGCTATATCCCCGCAAAGAAGCGTGCCGCCGGTGGCCTCTATAAGCTCCCCAACCGTCAATTTTTGCATCTGTAAAACAACCCTTTCCGCGGCAAAACAATTGGGCCGCAGCCCCACTGGCTTCATTTTGCCAAAATTTCTTTCACAACTTCCCGTTCGTCAAAATCCAGCTTTTCCTTCCCTATGATTTGATACGTCTCCTGGCCTTTCCCCGCCAGGAGGACCACATCGTCCTTCCGTGCCAGCTTCAGCGCCTGTGCGATCGCTTCCCTGCGGTCGCCGATTACGACGTATTCCCCTCCGGTTTTGCGGATGCCCGCTTCGATGTCCGCAATAATACGCATGGGGTCTTCCGTCCGTGGATTATCCGACGTCACAATCGTAAAATCCGACAGCCGCCCGGCGATATTTCCCATAATGGGCCGCTTTGTCCTGTCCCGGTCGCCGCCGCAGCCGAACAGGGTGATAACCCGCCCCCGCGCAAAGCCGCGCACCGTGTGGAGGATTTTCTCCAACCCATCCGGCGAGTGGGCATAGTCAATGATCACGGTATAGTCCGTATTTGTGGGCACCAATTCCACGCGCCCGCGCACGCCCTTTGCCTGCGCCAGCCCGCGGACGATATCCCCCTGGGAAATACCCAGCGCATCACAGGCGCCAATGGCGCACAGCGCATTATATACGCTGAATTTCCCCGGGATCGCCAATTGGATTTGCATCGTTTTTTGATGCGCCTCCGCTGCAAATTGGACACCCCGTTCCAGCAGTTGTATATGCTTGGCCCGGATATCTGCATCGTGCAGGCCCACGGTGACGACCCTGCATGGGGCTGTTTTGGCAATGCTCCTGCCCGCGGCGTCGTCAATATTGATAACGCCGGTTTTAGAGATGTCAAACAGCTTGCTTTTGGCTGCCAGGTACTGCTCCATGGTTTTGTGAAAATCCAGATGATCCTGCGTCAGGTTGGTAAAAACCCCCGCATCAAATATGCATCCGCGCACACGGTCCAGCGCCAGCGCATGGGAGGAAACTTCCATCACCGCATACCTGATCCCCCGTTCCACAAAGCGCGCAAAAATCTGCTGCAGCTCGGCGGAATCAGGCGTTGTCGGCGTCGTGCTCCGGATGTTGACAGGCTCCTGCCCCGCCAGGATTTCGTTGGTCCCAATCAGGCCCACGGGTTCCCCCGCCGCCTCTAAAATACTTTTTATCAAATACGTAACTGTCGTTTTCCCATTTGTCCCCGTGACGCCGATAAGCCTGAGCTTCTCTGCCGGCGTCCCGTAGAATTTTGCCGCGATATCCGCCAGCGCCTTGCGCGTATCCGGTACAACCAACACCGGTACGCTGCACTCCATGGCCCGTTCCAGAACCACGGCAGCCGCGCCGCGCTCCACCGCCGCCTGGATATACCGGTGCCCGTCATCCTCCGTCCCCTTGACAGCGATAAACAGATCCCCCGGTTTTGTCTTTCGTGAATCACAGGAGATGCCGCTAAGCTCCAATTCCCCCAAGCCGCAGCCCTTTCCCAATAATTCACTTGCTAAAATAAGAATCAACCTCTTTCCAAACGCACTTGATTTTCCATCCTTTGTGTGTTGGAACGAATCCATCAATCGGACGCTTCATGCCGGAATTCCACGCTGATGACCGTCGCCGGTGGGACTTTTTCCCCGGGCTCCACGCTCTGCTTCACCGCATACGCCCCGTTAGACACAAGCCCCGCGCCGACAGCCTCAAAATTCAGGCCGTAATCCTCCAGCGTTTCCTTCGCATTTGCAAACGTCATGCCCGAAACGTCCGGCACTGTCGCATATTGCTCTTCGTCGATTTCCTCTGTATATATAATGACCGTTGAACCCTCCGTCACTGTAACGCCGGGCTTCGGCAGCTGGTCGATGACGGTTTCCCCTTCGCCGACCACTCTCACTTTAAAGCCCATGTCTGTGATATTTGATTTCGCAGCGTCGACAGCCATTTCCCTGACTTCCGGAATGGCTTTGGCCACCGTCGCCGCTTCCTCTTCCGTGTATTGCCGCTCCACGCCCAGATATTCCAGCGTGTCCTCAAGAACCGCGCCCACAACCGGCGCCGCGATCGTGCCGCCGTAACGCACCGCCACCTGCGGCTCATCCATCATGATCAAGCAAATCAGTTCCGGGTCGTCCGCCGGCGCAAAGCCCACGAACGACGCAATCCGTTTATCATTGTTACGGCCTTTTTCAGACGTCCCCGTCTTCCCGCCGATCCGGTACCCCTTGATATATGCGTTTTTGCCGGAACCCGTCGGGCTGGAGACCACCGATTCCAGGATCTCGCGCATCTGCTTGGAGGTTTCCTCCGAGATGACACGGTTCACCACTTCCGGCTGATAGCTTTTCACAATGCCTTCGCTGTTGCGGATTTCCTTGACAATGTGCGGCTTCATCAGATTGCCCCCGTTGATAACGGAGGAAATTGCCGTAATCAATTGGATGGGCGTCACGCTGAAGCCCTGCCCGAAAGAACTGGTGGCAATATCCACGTCCGTCATCCGGTTTTTATAGTATATACTGCCGGATTCCCCCACCAGCTCAATGCCGGTTTTTTCCGTAAGGCCGAAGGCTTTGAAATATTCTGCAAATTTATCCGGCCCCAGCCGCAGACCAACCTCCATAAACACAGGGTTACAGGAGTTCTGCACGCCCTCCACAAAGGTCTGGGAGCCATGCCCCGTCGTCCTAGAACAGTGGATTTTGCGGTCTGCAACCTGCTTATAGCCGCCGCAGTAAAACCGCTCATCCAGCTGCACCACGTTTTCCTCCAACGCCATGGCCGCCGTTAAAATTTTAAACGTGGAGCCGGGCTCATAGGTATCGGAGACCGCTTTGTTCCGCCACATTTTGTTCCGGATGGCCGCGACCGCCTCCTCTTGCAGCGCCGTATCTTCGGATTCGTAGTTTTTCATCACCTCATCCTCATCCAGGTCTACCGCATTTCCCACAAATTGACCGATGTCATAAGGGCTGTTTAAATCAAAGTCGGGCTTGGTCGCCATGGCAAGGATCTCACCCGTTTTAGGATTCATAATGATCCCCGCGGCCCCCTCCTTGAGTTCGTTTTCGGCAACGGCCGTCTCCAGCCGTTTTTCCAGGAAATGCTGGATGGTTTCATCAATCGTCAGAACAACGTCCGCGCCCTTGAGCGCTTCGCTCTGCTCTTCGTACTGTAAATCCGAATCCGTGCCATTGGCGCTCTTGGCGCTGATGATGCTGCCCGGCCGGCCCGTCAGTTCGTCGTCAAACGTCAGTTCAATCCCCTGCAGCCCATTGTTGTCATACCCGGTGAAACCGATAATATGCGGCGCGATGCTGTAGGAGTAATACCGCTTGGAATCCTCTTCGAAATAAATCCCCGAAAACTGCTTCGCCCGCTCCTTGTCAATGGAACTGTCCTTGAGCTCTTTAATAGCCTGGGTCTCCTCCACCGTGATCCTTTTTTTGATAACCTGATACCGGTTTGATTTCGTGACCAGTTCATACACCCTGTCATAATCCAGCGCCAAAATTTCGGAGAGCGTCCTGGATACCACCTCCGCCGACCCGTCCTTTGCAATCTGCTGCGGATTGCATACGACGGTATTCACCGACGCGCTCTGCGCCACCGCTTTGCCGTTCCGGTCATAAATCGTCCCGCGGCTGGCCACGACCTCCGTGGAATTGGTCTGCTGGTCGATCGCCGCGCTCTTCAGCTCCTCGCCGCGCACAATCTGCCAATATGCCACCCGGAAAATCAGCACTGCCAAAAGCACCACCAGCGCCGCAAACAGCAGCAGCATCCGTTTTCTCATTTTACCCAATGTGATTGCCATATTTTTCCCTTTCTCCGCCTGTTTCGATACATAATGCTGAAAACGCAAGCAAACCTAAATTTGCTTGCGCAATCCTGTTCTTGTTTTATTTTATTTCCAGGACATATTAAATATGCCTAATAAGTTCCGTTTCAGGCTGTCCGCCGCGTTGGAAACCGAATTTTTGACGCCCTCCACCTGGCTGGCATTTACCTCCGTTACATCGTCCTGCTTAATATTCACATACACCGTCTGGTATTTTTCAGGCCGCTGCATATTCAGCCGCGTGGTCGCAATTTCTTCAACGGTTGCCAAGTCCACGCTCTGCTCCAGTTCAAACACCTTCTGGCTCGTATAGGATTCCAGATCCGCCAGCTGCTTTTGCAGCGACTCGATTTCCTGCTCCGTTTCATACACCATCACATTCTTTGAAATCATGAAATATGCCGAAACAGAAACCAGTACCACTAAAAAAATCAGCTTTAAATTCAGCTTCGATTTACGGGCGGCAGCCGCTTTTTTCGGTTTTGCAGCAGGCTTTCCCTGTCTGCCGGTACGCCCAACCGGCTCATTGTCCAGTTTATACGCCAGATTGCCGTATCCCAATTTCTACACCCCTTCACGATCGCTTTTCCAATATACGTAATTTTGCACTTTTCGCCCGCGGGTTCCTGTCCAGCTCCTCCCGGGTAGGCAGCACCGGCTTTTTGGTTACCACTTTGGCAACAGGCTGTTTTCCACAGACACAAACCGGAAACTCCTTGGGGCAAGTACAGCCCGTTGCCAGCGCGTTAAACTCCCGTTTCACGATCCGGTCCTCCAAAGAATGGAACGTGATGACCGCCAAACGTCCGCCGGGATACAAACATGATGCAAAATCTTTGACTGATTGTTTCAAGATTTCAAGCTCGCCGTTCACTTCGATGCGGATTGCCTGAAAAACCCGTTTCGCCGGATGCGACCCTTCCACACGCGCCTTTTTGGGGATTGCCGCCTTGATGACCTCCACCAGCTCGCCCGTCGTTTCCAAAGGTTTGACGCTCCGCCGCTCCACAATGAATGCGGCGATGCGTTTTGCCCAGTTTTCCTCGCCGTATTCGTAAAAAATCCTCGTTAATTCCTCTTTTGTATATCCATTTACAACATCATACGCGCTTTTATCCCCATCCGGGTTCATACGCATGTCCAACTTTGCATCCTGCATATAGCTGAACCCCCGGCCCGCATTATCCAACTGGTAGGAGGAAACCCCCAAGTCCAGCACCGCGCCGTCGATCCCGTCAATATGCAGCTCCCGCAGAATTTCCAGAATCCCGCTGAAATTCCGGTTCACAAACACCACCCGGCCCGCGAACGGCGCCAGCCGCTCCTTCGCCGCGGCAATCGCCTCCCGATCCTGGTCAATGCCGACCAGCCGCCCGTTGGCGCTCCGCTCCAGGATCCCATACGCGTGCCCGCCGCCGCCCAATGTCCCATCGACATACAGCCCGTCCGGCTTGATATTCAGATACTGCATGGTTTCCTCAAACAGGACCGAAATATGCTTAAATTCCATAAAGCCTCGCCTTATATATTGATGTTGTATTGCTTGATGCCCTCAATGACGATATCCTCGTCCACAAATTCATTGGCCTGCTCCCAAGCCGCGGCATCCCAGATTTCCAATTTCGTATTGGCGCCCACCAGCATGATGTCCTTATCAATACCGGCGTATTCCGCCAGCGCCGGTGTCAGTGTAATGCGGCCCTGCTTGTCCAAATCGCAGTCAATCGCCTTGCCGAACAGCTTCCGCTGGAAGGCTGCCGCGTTTTTATCTGTACCCGTCGGCAGCTCCCGCACCTTTTGGGCGATGACCTCCCATTCCTCCTCTGTGTAGAGGTTCAGGCATTTTTCCACCGGGGCCTTTGTGATGTAAACCGTTCCGGACAGCTTCTCCCTGATTTTTGCAGGCAGGATAAACCGGTTGCGGTCATCCATCTGACGCGCATACTCGCCCACAAAATAAACCATGAGATTCACCGTCCTTTCTGTTTCCATGTATATGGGACTGCATCGGGCTTGTCTCATTTCGCTCCAAATCCATCCCATATCCTCCAATACACTCCCATTATACACCAACACCTTCCATTGCGCAAGGTTTTTTATGA